>JBDNFZ010000850.1:0-5932 GCA_041689555.1 Opitutaceae bacterium
CGCCGCCGACCTCGTCGCCCTCGTGAATTGGACGATGATCCCGAACATGACCGCGATCTTCACCGATCTCATCGAGCGCGTCCTCCCGTCGACGCCGGTCCGTCCCGGCCGCACGTTCTTTTTTGACCTCGCCGACCCCGAGAAACGCTCGGCCGCCGACCTGGTCTACGCCCTCGATACCATCGGCAAGTTTGAGCAGTTCGGCCGCGTCACGCTCGGTCTCAACCTGAAGGAAGCCCAACAGGTCTTCGCGGCCCTCGGTTTCGCCGTGGTTCCCGAAGCCGAGAGCGGTCTGCGGGAGATGGCGCAAAAAATCCGTGCGCGCCTCGATGTCACAACCGTCGTCGTGCACCCGCGCGAGTCCGCCGCCTGCGCGACCCGCGACGGCACGTGGTGGATTCCCGGACCCTACGTGGCCCAACCGCTCATTACGACCGGCGCCGGCGATCACTTCAACGCGGGCTTCACCGCCGCCCAGCTCATCGGTTGCCCACCCGAGGCCTGCCTCGGCGCGGGCGTCTGCACCAGCGGCCACTACGTCCGGACCGCACAGAGTCCGAGTCTCGCCGACCTCGAAACCTTCCTCGCCAACTGGCGCTGAACGCACCACGTTTCCCCATGCCCTCCAAATCGAATCCCGCCGGTCGTCTCATCTCCTTCGAAGGCTCAGAAGGTTCCGGCAAGTCCACCCAGATCTCGCGGCTCGCCGCCCGTTTCCTGCGGCTAAAACGCGACGTTGTCACCGTCCGCGAGCCCGGCGGCACCGAACTCGGCGAACAGATCCGCAACATCATCGTTCATAATTCCAAGGGCGACGAGATGTGCGCCGAGACCGAGTTGCTCCTCTTTGCGGCCGCCCGTGCGCAGTTGGTTCGCCAGGTCATCGCTCCGGCGCTCGTGGCCGGAAAGATCGTGCTCAGCGACCGTTTTCTCGACTCGTCTACCGTCTACCAAGGCATCGCGCGCAATCTCGCCGCCGATCCCGTGGCGCAGATCAACCGCTTCGCCATCGGCAACATCATGCCGCACCTCACGATCATCATCGATGTGCCGACCGAGGTCAGCCTCGCCCGGCTCAAGCAGCGCACGACCGATCTGCCGGACCGCATGGAGCGGGAAAACATCGATTTCTACAAGAAGGTCCGCGAGGGCTACCTCGTCCTCGCGAAAGGCATGCCCGAGCGCATTGTCGTCGTCGACGGCACCAAATCCGCCGACGTCATCGAGAAAAAGATCTGGTCAGCGGTCCGCGAGCGCTTGGCCTGAGCCGCGTCCGCCTCGTCGCCGCACCGATGCCGCCCGTCGCCCCCGCCTTCGCCGCGGCCCCGTGGCCCGCTGCCCTCGAGGGCACTCCCGGCGTTGCCGTCATCGAGCGCGCCATCGCCCGCCAACGGCTCTCGCACAGCCTGCTCCTCCACGGCGACGACCTCGGCACGCTCGTGGGTGTTGCGCACGCCATCGCCGACCGTCTCCTCAACACGCCCGCTGCCTCCGCCCGTTTCGCCGTCAAGGATCACCCCGATTACCTAGCCCTCCGTCCCAAGGGCAAGATGCGCCTCATTCCCATCGGCAAGGCGGAAAACCCCGAGCCCGGCACGATGCGTGAGTTTCTCCCCAAGCTCTACGTTACCTCCGCCGTCGCTCCGCAAAAGGTCGCCATCGTCTACGAGGCCGACCGGATGAACACCGAATCCGCCAACGCCTTCCTCAAAACCCTCGAGGAACCGCCCGCCCACACCACCCTCCTTCTCGTCACCACCCGACCCTACGCGTTGCTCCCCACCATCCGCAGCCGGGTGCTCCACTTCCGCTTCCCGTCCTCCGGCATTGCGGTCTCCGCCGATGGTTGGCCGGCTTGGCTCGACGACTACCGCGCCTGGCTCGCCCGCGTCGCCGATGTCGCAGCCGACAAACGCGCGATCGCCGACCACATCTTCAGCATCTACGGTCTCGTCGCCCGCTTCGGCGCGGTCCTCGACCACGCGACTGCCGAGGTCTGGAAACAACAACGCGAGAAACTTCCCGCGGACATCAAGGAGGACGAAGTCGAGGCGATCGAGATCGGCATCGCCAACGGCCTCCGGCTCCGCCTGTTCGCGGAGATCGAGACGACGACCCGCGCCTTTGCGCTCCCGCGCCTTCAACGCAACGAAGCTCCCGCGAGACGCGCCCTCACGGCGAGTGTCGATGCCCTCGAGCACGCCGTCGGCCTGCTTCGGTTGAATCTCAACGAATCCGCGGCGCTAGAATCTTACCTCCTAGCTGCGCTCCGCCTCTGGGCCCGGCGGTAAGTCGCCCCGACCGCAGTTCAACGGGTCTGCCGGATCAGGCCCACGAACTCCTCCCGCGTTTCCATGTGCGGATTGTGCCCTGCCTCTGCGATCGTCTCGATCCGCGCCCCCGGGAAACACGCAGCGATCCGCGCATGGTCCGCCGCCGCGACGTAGCGCGATTTCCCGCCGAGCACGAAAAGCGCTTCGCCGGCAAACCGGTCGTCCGCGCCTAGCGCGTCTCGCTCCAGCTCCGGCAGCGCCGCGGTCAGCACCGGCAGGTTCACGGCCCACCGCCACCCTGCCCCATCCGTTGTCCGCTCCAAGTTTGTCGCGATAAACTTTCGCATCGCCCAGTCGTCCACCCGCGCCTCGAACCTGAGTTCCGCCTCCGCCCGCGATTGCAGGCTCGCGAGGTCCAGCTCGTTCATCGCCGCAAACTCCGCCCGGTGCCCGGCCCGGAAATAATCCCTGGGCGCGATGTCCACCACGATGAGCCGCGCAACGCGCTCCGCGTGCCGGCAGGCCAGCAACATCGCGACCTTGCCGCCCATGCTGTGCCCGAGCAGCGTCGCCTGCGCCAGACCCCGGGCATCGAGCCACCCGATGACGTCGGCCACCATCGCCGCGCAGGTCATCTCGTCGGCATGGGGCGACGCCCCGTGGTTTCGCAGGTCGAGCGCGCTCACCGAGAAATCGTCGGCCAGATCGCGGCCGGCCGTCTGCCAGTTGCGGGAGGAGCCGAGTAAGCCGTGCAAGATAACCAACGGCGGATTTCCGGCTCCGCCCAGCTCGCGATGAAAAAGCTCCATGGCTCTGAATGAATGCGGGCGGCGAGCGCCGCCTTGCGAGTAGATTCTGTGCCCAATCTCTGTGCCCTCGACCCGCATTTCTACTCGCTACCCTTCATCCGCTATCCACTACTTTCCGCCCCGCCACATGTCCGCCGACGCCCCCAAACTCACCCCGATGATGCAGCAGTATTTTGAGGTGAAGCGCGGCCTGCCCAAGGATACGCTCCTGCTCTTCCGCCTCGGCGATTTCTACGAGCTGTTCTTCGACGATGCGGTCGTCGCATCACGCCTGCTCGGTCTCACGCTGACCAAACGCCAGGACCATCCCATGGCCGGCCTGCCCTCGGTCGCGCTCGACAACTACGTCACCAAACTCCTCGCCGCCGGCAAAAAGGTCGCGATCTGCGACCAGGCCGAGCCCGCCCAAGCCGGCAAACTCGTCCGCCGCCAGCTCACGCGCATCCTGAGCCCCGGCACGACCCTCAATGCCGCCCAGCTCGATGCCGCGCGCAACCACTACCTCTGCGCCCTCGCTCTCGATGCCGCCGGTCTCCATGCCGCGTGGCTCGATCTCTCCACGGGCGAATTCCGCGTCGCCAGCGATGCCGCCATCGCCGATTTGTTGCCCGTCCTCACCTCGCTCGACGCCGCCGAACTGCTCGTGACCGAGGGCGAGCTCGCGCGCTGGGCGGCCGCCCCGCACGAGCAATCCTCCGTTCACGCCCTCCACGCCTTCTGCGTCGGTCGGCTCACGACCGAGCTGGCGGGCTATCACTTTGAGACGGCCACCGGCGCCAAGACCGTCATGGACACGCTGGGCGTGCTCAACCTCGAGGGTTTCGGCTTGGCCGGCGATCACCCGGCCCTCGGCCCCGCCGGCGCCCTCGTCCACTACGCCGCCGAGAATCTCTGCGCGAAGCCCGAGAATCTCCGCAGCCTCCGCGAATACCGCAGCGCCCGCACGCTCTTGCTCGACCCGGCCACCCTGAGAAATCTCGAGATTTTCTCCTCGTCCCGGGGCACGCGCGCGGGATCGCTCCTCGCCGCGATCGACCGCACCGCCACCGCGCCCGGCGCGCGACTCCTCGAACGCTGGCTGGCCGCCCCCACGCTCGAGCTTGCCGAGATCAGCCGCCGGCAAGCGCTCGTCGGCGAACTCCTCGCCCGCCCGACTTCCCTCGCCGCTCTCCGCGAGCAGCTCGGCCTCATTCGGGACATTCCGCGTATTCTCGGACGCCTGCAAAATCGCCTCCGCAATCCCCGCGAGCTCGGCGGCATCCGCGATACGCTCGACCAGATCCCCGAGCTCCACGCTACTTTGGCCGCCTTCGGCGCCGATGCCCGGCTCGCGACGTTTGAAGGCCAACTTCAGGCCTTGCCGCCGTTGCGTCGGCTGCTGAACGACGCGCTCGCGAGCGAACTCCCCGCCGACCTTGCCGATGGCAATTTCATCCGCGCCGGCTACGACGCCGAACTCGACCGCCTGCGCACGCTGACCAGCGGAAACAAAACCTGGCTCTCCGAGCTTGAACGCGCCGAGCAGGAGCGCACCGGGATCCGCAGCCTGAAGGTCCGCTTCACCGGTAATTTCGGCTACTACATCGAGATCACGAAGGCCAACCTGCACCTCGTTCCCGCCGACTACGTTCGCCGCCAGACCACCGTGGGCGGCGAGCGCTATGTCACCGAGGCGTTGAAGCGAAAGGAAAAGGAAATCTTCCACGCCGAGGAGAACGCCCTCACCCGCGAGCACGAGCTGTTCGCCCGACTTGTCGCCGCCGTCCTCGATGACTCCGTCGCGCTGACGCACACCGCCGATGCCCTCGCCGAGCTCGATGTGCTCGCCGGCTGGGCGGTCCTCGCCCGCGAGTGGGACTACGTCCAACCGGTCCTCGATGATTCCACCGCGCTCGAGATCACCGCCGGCCGCCACCCCGTCGTCGAGCAAATGCTGAAGTCCGCCGATGCCGCCGTGGCGCGCGGTTCCAGCACGGCGTTCGTGCCCAACGATACGCACCTCGCCTGCGACGACGCGCAGATCGCCCTCCTGACCGGGCCCAACATGGCGGGCAAGTCGACCTACATCCGCCAGGTCGCCTTGATCACGCTCATGGCCCAGGTCGGTTGCTGGACTCCCGCCGGATCGTGCCACATCGGTCTCGTGGATCGCATTTTTTCCCGCGTCGGCGCCAGCGACGACCTCGCCCGAGGCAACTCGACGTTCATGGTCGAGATGAACGAGACCGCCAACATCCTCAACAACGCCACGACGCGCTCGCTCATCGTCCTCGACGAGATCGGTCGCGGCACCTCGACCTACGACGGCCTCAGCATCGCGTGGGCCGTCGTCGAGCATCTCCACCGTGATCCCGCCGAAGGCCCCCGCACGCTCTTTGCCACGCACTATCAAGAGCTCACCCAGCTCGACAAACACCTCCCGCGCCTCCGCAATTTTTCCGTCGCGGTAAAGGAGTGGAACGACGACATCGTCTTCATGCGCCGCGTCGTCCCCGGTGCCGCCGACCGCAGCTACGGCATCCAGGTCGCCCGCCTTGCCGGTCTCCCGCTGAGTGTGATCGACCGCGCGAAAACCATTCTCGCCAAGCTCGAGAGCGACGACGCCGAGGTCACCCTCCCGCAGGCAGCCGCGCCCCAGGCCAAGCCGAAGCGAAAGATTTCCGTCGCCCCGGCCGACGACGGGCAGCTCGGGCTTTTGTAACGCCCGACCTAGCCCTGCGCTTGGCCCACATATTTGGGATGGAGCATCGCGCGAGATTTTGACGCGGACGCGTGGTGGAGCCTCATGATTTGCACCTTCGCGTCAAACAAGACGTATCCTTTCCACAAGCACTCGAAGCCGGGAGGCCC
>JBDNFZ010000851.1:0-3188 GCA_041689555.1 Opitutaceae bacterium
GGCGGTGTTGGGCTTGGGCGACCGCGGGACGATCGAAGGCGGGCGACGGGCGGACCTGATTCTGCTGCGGCACCGCGACGAACGACTCTTGGCGCACGAGGTGGGAGGGAATCCGGTGGACCTTGTGGTGGCGGGCGGGAAACGGGTGGAATAGCCGACCGCGTCGGTAACCAGAGGCGGGCGGCCAAGCGGGCATTGGCATGCGGAGAGAAGCGGCGTGGTTCACCAAACCGGCTGCTTTGAGTTTAGGTGAACGCATCGTGCCGGCGGCCATTGCCCGAGCTTGCCGCGCAAGCGCCCGGGATCATTGGCGACGTTGCCCGCCCGGCCGCGCGGCTGTTCTGTCAAGAGTCAACCCATGCCCCCTTTTTTGACCCCTTTTTTGACCCCGGGTAGGCCGTGAGCTTGCTCACGCTTTGCCTCGGAGCGCTTGCAAGCAGGCGGCCTACTTTTGCAACAGCTCGGTCAAATTCGAGAAGCCACCGTAATTCCAAAAACGGCCAGCCCAGACGCCCGGCCATAGATAATGAGACTCCATCTCAAAAATTACTTGACCTGAGACTGTGTCTCAGCCTCAGTTCCGTCGCCATGTCTTTCCACGCATACGCACCTTGCACCCTAACACTCACGCTGCTTGCAGCGATGGCCTCATTGCCGGCCATTGCGCAAACTGCTCCGGCTCCAGCCGACGTTAACGGCGCGCCCACGGTCACCCTGCCCGCCATCACGGTGGTTTCCGAGACCCAAGCCGACCGGGTTATCCAAGGGCCCTTCTTGCCCGAAGTCTCGGGCACCAGCATCTACGCCGGCAAAAAGACCATGGTCGTGGACTTCGATTCGATGCCTCAGATCCAAACGGACAACTACCGTCAGGCTTTCGCCAAGACCCCGGGCCTGCTCACCAGCGAGCTGAGCAACTCCTCCCTGCTGTCACTTTCCTTTCGCGGCATCGGCGACCCGCACGAGTCGCAAAACCTGATGGTCCTGAAAGACGGCATCCCGTTTGTCCTGGATGTCGTCGGATACCCCACCGTGTATTTCGCGCCGGCCTTTGAGAGCGTGGACCGCCTTGAATTCACCGCCGGCGGTGGAGCCCTGCTCTTCGGTGCGCAGCCATCTGGCGCGCTCAACTATATCACCCACCGCCCAGACCGCTCAAAGACCTGGGGCGTGACCACCCAACACGTTGTCGGCAGTGACAATCTCTTCTCGACCTTCAGCACGCTCGAAGGTGGCAACGACCGCTTCGGCTACCAGGCAAACTTAGACCATCGCTCCGGCGACTCCTTCCGCTCCCAAAACAGCGATTTCGAACTCAACGGCGGCAGCGTGAAACTCGAGATGAACCTCGACGCCCGCCAACGCCTCACCTTTGGCTTTGATCTCTACGACGCCGACCACGGTGAGCCCGGTGGCCTCACCGCCGCCTTCGCCGCCAATCCCGACCAAGCTCTCCTTGCCCACGACCGCGTGCGCCTCGACCGCACCCAAGGCGTCCTCGGCTACGAGCTCGTCGGCGAAACAGCTCTCTGGCAAACCCGCCTCTGGGCCTCCGACGTCGTGCGCTACAGTAAACGCCAGACCGGTTCGGGCTTCGGCAGCATCTCCGGCAACCAACTCGACATCGCCCAACACACCTATGAGACGGTCGCCGGAGACAGCCGCCTCCGCCTGGATTACGACCTTGCTGGAGACACCTCTACGCTGACTGCGGGCGTGACTTTGATGCGCATTGACGCGCCGATCTTCGTCGAGCGCACCGCTGCCAATGACCTCAGTTCCGACCGCGGCGTCACTACCCGCTACCGCGCGGTTCGCGATCTCGACTACGCTGCCGTATTCGCGGAAAACCTCTTCCGCTTCGACCGCTTCACCGTCACTCCTTCCGTTCGCGGCGAATTCATCCAGCAATCGGTCGACGAGGAGATCGACGTCACCAACGGCGTCTCCGATCGCAAGGACAACACCACCAAACCCCTCTTTGGTCTCGGCTTCACCTTCGCCACGACCGAGCAGACGGAATTCTATGCCAACGTCTCGACCGCCTACAAGCCGATGACCTACGGCGATGCCCTCCCCACCGCCGCCAACACGGTCGCAACCGACCTCGAAGAGGGCACCGTCATCAATTATGAACTCGGCCACCGCGGGCGCCCCGTCCACTGGGCCTCGTATGACGTCAGCCTGTTTCTTATCGATTACAACGATCGCTTCGGCAGCGTCGCCGTCGGCCCGCTGACCAGCATCCAAAACGTCGGCCGTTCAATTAACCAAGGCGTGAGCGCCGCCACCGAGTTCGACCTGTATGACCTCGTCGACGGCCCTTCCGACTTCTCCGTCGCGTGGCACGTCGCTTATCAGTTCCTCGACGCCGAGTTCGTATCCGGCCCCCAGAACGGCCTCACCCCCCAGTATGCCCCGGAACACATGCTCCGCACCGGCTTGGTTGTCAGCCAAGCCCGGTCTTGGAAAATCGCCGCCCTGTTCACCAACCTGAGCGAGCATTACGCGAACGATAACAACACCGCCGCCTTCCTCATCCCTGCCTACACCGTGCTCGACCTCACCGCCGAGGCGCGCGTATGGAGCGGAGCCGTCGCCGGCCGCGACGCCGAGCTCTGGCTGCTTGCCGGGGTGAACAACGCGCTCGACGAGTCCTACTTCAGCCGCGTGCGGGCCAACGGCATCGACCCCGCCAACGGGCGCAACTACTACCTCGGCGTCCGTGCCGAGTTCTGATCCCCCACCCGACCAGCCGATAAACACCCAAAAAAGGGGCCATGGGTTGACTCTTGACAGAATGGCCGAGCGGCCGGGTCAGCGACGTCGTTGATGATTCAAGCACGGTCATCAACCGGCGGTCTGGGTAATCCATACTCCATTTCCAAGCGTTACCGATGTCCTCTGGTCACGCCTGCACTTGATGACCTTATGCGCTTGGTGAAGGCGAGCTCGCTCGTGACCGTTAGAGATAGGAATCGCGAGCGAGCTCGCTCCTACAATCGATCCACTGCGCGCGGTGGATTTCTGCGCGCGGGCTAGTTTTTGAAATCGGTGTTCGGGCGCACGAGGTCCAGCTCCTGAATCCACACGTTGCGGTAGCGCACGTCGTGGCCTTCGCACTGGAGTTTCAGGCCGCCGGGGGTGTCGGTGATGCCTTTGCCGCCGTCGTTGCCGCCGTCGATCCC
>JBDNFZ010000852.1:0-5293 GCA_041689555.1 Opitutaceae bacterium
CGGGATGCAAAAGGTCTTGTGGAGATTGAGGTGGCAGACGTCGGCGCCGATGTGGCCGGGCGAGGTGAGGCCGACTTGGGCGTTCATGTTCGCGCCGTCCATGTAAACCTGGCCGCCGTGGGCGTGGACGGTGGCGCAGATATCCTTGATCGCGCTCTCGAACACGCCGTGCGTCGAGGGGTAGGTGATCATCAACGCGGCGAGGTCGTGAGCGTGGGCGGCGGCCTTGGCGGTGAGGTCGGCGACGTCGATGTTGCCGTGGGCGTCGCAGGCGACGGGCACGACGGTGAAGCCGCACATCGCGGCGCTGGCGGGATTGGTGCCGTGCGCGCTGGTGGGAATGAGGCAGATGTTGCGACGACCCTCGCCGCGGGACTCGTGGTAGGCGCGGATGACGAGGAGTCCGGCGTATTCCCCCTGCGAGCCGGCGTTGGGTTGGAGGGAAATGCCGGCAAAGCCGGTGATGTCGGTGAGCCACTTCTCGAGATCTTTAAAGAGCTTGGCGTAGCCGCGCGTCTGCTCGGAAGGCGCGAAGGGATGGAGCTTGCCGAATTCGGGCCACGAGACGGGGAACATCTCGGAGGTGGCGTTGAGCTTCATCGTGCACGAGCCGAGAGAGATCATCGAGTGGCAGAGCGAGAGGTCTTTCGCTTCGAGCCGCTTGATGTAGCGGAGCATCTCGTGCTCGGTGTGGTAGCGGTTGAACGTCGCGTGCGTGAGGAAGGCGGAATTTCGCGCGTGTGGAGCGGGGAATTCGGAGATCGAAGATGGAAGATCGGAGATCGGGAGAGATGCCGACTCGCTGAAGAACGAGAGTAACGTCTGCACGTCTTCGACGGTGGTGGTCTCGTCGAGGGAAAGGCCTACGGTCATCTCGTCGAGGCGGCGGAGGTTGATCTTTTTGGCTTCGGCGGCGGCGTGGACGCGGGCGGCGGAGACATTGGAGATCGTGAGGGTGTCGAAGACGGGCTCGGCGTTGACCTTGGCGCCGACGGCGCGGAGGCCGGCGGCGAGCAATTCGGTGAGGAGTTTCACGCGACGGGCGATTTTTTTCAGGCCTTCGGGGCCGTGATAGACGGCATACATCGAGGCCATCACGCCGAGGAGGACTTGGGCGGTGCAGATGTTCGAAGTGGCTTTGTCGCGGCGGATGTGTTGCTCGCGGGTGCCGAGGGCGAGGCGCATCGCGGGATCGCCTTGGGCGTCCTTGGAAACGCCGACAAGGCGGCCGGGCATCTGGCGTTTGAAGGCGTCCTTGGTGGCGAGGAAGCCGGCGTGCGGTCCGCCGAAGCCGAGCGGGACGCCGAAGCGTTGGGCGGAGCCGACGGCGACATCGGCGCCGAATTCGCCGGGGGCGCGGAGGAGCGTGAGCGCGAGCAGATCGGTGGCGACGATGGTGAAGGCCCCGGCGGCGTGGGCGGCGGCGAAGAATTTTCCGAAGTCGTGGATGGAGCCGGTGGTGTCGGGGTATTGCACGAGGACGCCGAAGCAATCGGCGGCGGGGGCGTGGGTGCGGTGATCGCCGACGACGACGGTGATGCCGAGGGGAACGGCGCGGGTCTTGACGATGTCGATCGTCTGCGGATGGCATTTTTCGGAGACGAAGAAACTGCGGTGCGCGTCGTCGTCGCCGTCCTTGAGGCGATGGCACATCATCATGGCCTCGGCGGCTGCGGTGCCCTCGTCGAGCATGGAGGCGTTGGCGATCTCGAGGCCGGTAAGATCGGTGACGACGGTCTGGAAGTTGAGCAGGGCCTCGAGGCGACCTTGGGCGATCTCGGCCTGGTAGGGGGTGTAGGCGGTATACCAGCCGGGGTTTTCGAAGACGGTGCGTTGGATGACACCGGGGGT
Organism: Opitutaceae bacterium; assembly: GCA_041689555.1. GTDB lineage: Bacteria > Verrucomicrobiota > Verrucomicrobiia > Opitutales > Opitutaceae > Tous-C4FEB. Next base: position 1,852 of record JBDNFZ010000852.1, read on the forward strand.
CGCGGTGTCGTAGTAACCGGTGCCGATGAAATTGCGGAAGACTTTGTTTTCCGAGGCGAGAGTGCGGAGTTCGGCGAGGGCGGCGGTCTCGCCGAGGGCGGCGGGGACGTGGAGCGGGCCGCGGCGGATACGCGGGGGCACGGCGGCGTCGACGAGGGCGTCAATCGAAGGGTAGCCGAGCAACGCAAGCATAGCGGCGGTCTCGGCGGCGCTGTCGCCGGTGTGGCGGCGGGCAAAGGTGTCGGTCGGGGCGAGAAGGGCGGCGGACGAAGACATGGGGTCAGACCCTAGGCGGGTCGGACGGTCGCGCAACCGCGATTTGGCGCGTGCGCGGGCAATTAGGGTTTGTTTTCGCGGACGAAGCGGGGCTCTTTTCCGGCGGATGACCAGCAAGCAGGAACGCGCCGCCTACATCGATCTCCGCCTCGCGGAACTTTACCCGGAGACGCCCATGCCGCTTGACCATCGCGATGCCTACACCTTGCTCATCGCGGTGCTGCTCTCGGCGCAATGCACCGACAAGCGCGTGAATCTGGTAACGCCCGCGCTCTTCCGGCTCGCCGACAACCCGGCGGCGATGGCCAGGCGCAGCGTCGCCGAGATCGACGCCATCGTGCGCCCCTGCGGGCTCGCGCCGCGGAAGGCGAAGGCGATCCGGGAATTGTCGCGGTTGCTGATCGAGCGGCACGGCGGGGAGGTGCCGCGGACCTTGGCGGAACTGGAGGAGTTGCCCGGGGTGGGGCACAAGACGGCGAGCGTCGTGATGGCGCAGGCGTTTGGCGTGCCAGCGTTTCCGGTGGACACGCACATCCACCGGCTCGCGCAGAGATGGAAACTCACAAGCGGGAAAAACGTCGAGTGGACCGAGAAGGATTTGAAGAAGCTGTTTCCGCGCGAGCACTGGAACGCATTGCACCTGCGCATCATCTTTTATGGGCGCGAACACTGCACGGCCTTCAATTGCGACGGCATGGTGTGCGAGATCTGCCGCACTGCGGTGCCGGGGCGAAAACGTGCGGCGCGGACCAAGAAGTAGCTTCACCACCGGCCGGAGGAACGGACCGGCGGTGCGGCCGAAAACAGGATTGATTCGCCCGAAACGCGGCCACACGGTGCCCGCTCGATTGAGGGACGCTTAGCTCAGTTGGTTAGAGCACCTGCTTCACACGCAGGGGGTCGGCGGTTCGAGTCCGCCAGCGTCCACCATCGCACCGCGGGCGGCGGGCAACGATCTTGGTCTGGGCTGGTAGCTTAACGGTTAAAGCAGAGGACTCATAATCCTTTGAGTGTGGGTTCGAATCCCACCCGGCCCACCAGGAGTCGGCGCGCGGCACGCGCCTTGTATTTTGTCCGGGGCTCCGGTTTGTTGCCGGGGCCATGACCGTCGTGATCGCGCAGATTTTTATTTCTCCGGGTCATAATTTCTTTGGCCGGCACGGTTTGCCGGCGGGCGAGCATCCGACGCGGGAGGTTTCGAGCGCGCGGTGCCGGGCGGGCCGGGGCATCGAGGGGGACCGGTTCTTCGGCTACCGGCCCGACTACAAAGGGCAGGTCACGTTCCTGGCGGCGGAAACCGTCGAGGGCCTGAAGCGCGCGTGCGGTGTGCCGGCGCTGTCGGCGGCGGTCTTGCGGCGTAACGTAGTCGTGCGCGGGATCGACCTCGAGACGTTGGTGGGACGAAGATTTTTGCTCGGGGAGGTCGAATTCGAGGGCACGGGCGAGGCCCGACCTTGCCACTGGATGGATCAAGCGGTGGGACCCGGGGCGGAGGAGTGGCTGAAGGGCCGGGGCGGTTTGCGCGCGCGGGTGTTGACCGACGGCGAGCTCCGCCTCGGCGAGACTGGGCTAGTCTTGCGCGAGGAACGCCTGCAGCCAAACGCAGGCACTGGCTTCGTCGGCAAAAGCGCCGTCGAGCTGGGCTTCAAAGGCGGCGTCTAGCACGCGCTTGAATTTCGGTCCGGGCGGCCGGCCGAGGGCGACAAGGTGCCGACCGAGGACGATGGGTTGAGGCGCGAGCCGCGCGAGCCGCAGGGCCTCGGCGGCGGCTGCGAGAGCATCGATGCGGGCATGAATCTCCGCCGAAGGGAGCGGCGGCCGGCCGTCGGCGTCGGCGCGCATCACGGCGGCGAGGTCGTCGATCGTCGCGGGGTGGAGCCGACGGGCGAGGCGGCGCACGGCAACGGCGGTAAGCGGGCCGTCTTGGCGGTCATGCGTATGGTGGTTTTCAACCAAGGCCCGGACGGGCGCGTCGAAGTCGAGAGGGGCGCCGATCCGACGGAGAAAGGCGGCGGCAAGCGGGCCGCCGGCGGCGGCATGGCCCGGGCTCACCCAACGGATCGCCCCGGCCTTCTCGGCGCGCACGGTGGTGAGGGGTTTGCCGACGTCGTGGGTCAGCACGGCGAAGATGATGCGCGGGTCTGACCCTAAGGCCGGCCACGTGGGCAGCGCGACCAGCGCGTCGAGGCAGCATTGGGTGTGGGTGAAGACATCGCCCTCGGGATGCCACAACGGCTCCTGGGGAGTGCCGCGCAGGGCGGCGATTTCCTGGAAGTGCGCAAGCCAACCTGTTTCCTCAAGCACGGCGAGACCGCGCGAAGGGCGGATCGAGCGGGTGGCCCATTTTTCCCATTCGCCCCACACCCGCTCTGTCGGCAGCTCGGCGAAAGCCGGCGCGATCCTCCGGCAAAGCGCGGCGGTCTCCGGGGCGATTGCAAAATCGAGTCGGGCGGCGAACTGAAAGGCGCGCAACACCCGCAGCGGATCCTCGGTGAAGGCCGCGCTCGTATGGCGCAGCACACGAGCGCGCAGGTCGGCCGCCCCGCCGTGGGGATCAATGATCTCTCCGGAGAAGGGGTCGTAGGCGATCGCGTTGATCGTAAAATCCCGCCGTGCCGCCGCCTCGGCGTCACTCAGCGAAGGCTCGGGGTCTACGGCAAATCCGCGGTGGCCCGCGCCGGTCTTGGATTCCCGGCGCGGCAAACTGAAGTCGTAGTCGGTCCCGCTGGCGGCGCTGCGGACCTTGATCACCCCGAAGCTCCGGCCGACCACGTCGGTGGACCCGAAAGGAGCCAACGTGCGTTGCAAGGATTCGAAATCGACGCCTCCGACCTCGACGTCGAAGTCCGTCGGAACCAGCCCGAGCAACCCGTCGCGGACGCCGCCGCCGACCAACCGCGGGCGACCGACCCGCCGCAGGGCGTCGAGCATCGACCGAAGATCCGCGGGGAGCGTCGGGGAGAGGTTCATTCCACGGGTTTGGCGGGCTTGGCCAGGGCGGCGACCGCAATCCAGCCCCAGCCGGCGATGAAGGCGAGGCCGCCCAGCGGTGCGGCGGAAGCGCCGAGCCAAGTCGGCGCCTTGAGCGCAAGGAGATAGAGGGAGCCCGAAAACAAAACGATCCCGGCGAACCAACTGCGCACGGCCCAACCCACGGCCGACCGAC
>JBDNFZ010000853.1:0-4109 GCA_041689555.1 Opitutaceae bacterium
CTCCTCCGCGCCATCGCCGCCGCCCTCGATATTCCCCTGCCGCCGCTCGCCCGATAACGCGAAGGACTCTCCGGGCGCGCAACGCGCCGCCCGCCTCGCCGCTGTTTCTTTCGCCTCCTCGTCTCCAGGCGAAACCGCCGACGCCTTCCGGCGTCTTCTCCCCCATGGCCCACGATCCCTCTTTACCGCACGACTTCGCCCACCCGTGCCACGGCATCTCGACCGATCTCGCCGACTACTTTCTGACCCGTCGCCAGTTTCTCTCCCGCGTCGGTATGGGCGTCGGCGCCCTCGGTCTTGCGTCGCTCCTGCCGCAGTCCTCGCTCCTCGGCGCGCCCGGTGCCGCTTCCGCGCTCAACCTCGGCCCCAGCCCGCTCCTTCCCAAGCCCCCGCACTTTCCCGGCAAGGCCAAATCCATAATCCACATCTTCGCCCAAGGCGCCCCGTCGCACGTCGACACCTGGGACCCCAAGCCCGCCCTCGCCCGCCTCAACGGCAAAACCATCACCGACGGCGGCATCGCGATGGGCTCGCCCTTCAAGTTCCAGCGCTACGGTCGCTCTGGTCTCGAGGTCAGCGACGTCTTCGCCAAGACCGCCGCCCATGCCGACGATCTCGCCGTCATCCGCTCGATGTGGACCGATATTCCCGCGCACGACGTCGCCACCGTCTTCATGAACACCGGCTCGCTCCGCATCGTGAAACCCAGCCTCGGCTCGTGGCTCGTCTACGGTCTCGGCACCGAAAATCAAAATCTTCCCGGCTTCATCGCCCTGCGCGGCGGCAAACTCCCCACCGGCGGCGCCGGCAACTACGGCTCCGCCTTTCTCCCCGGCACGTTCCAAGGCGCTTCCGTCAACACCACCGCCGCGAGCGTCCAGCAGATGATTCAAAACATCCGCAACGGCTACGTCGCCCCCAAGGAGCAGCGCCGCCAACTCGACTTCGTCCACCAGCTCAACGAGGTCCACGCCCAAAACCTCCAGCGCGAATCCGCGCTCGAAACCCGCGTCGAATCTTACGAGATCGCCTTCCGCATGCAGACCGAGGCCACCGACGCCTTCGACATCCAGAAAGAATCCGAAGCCACCCGCGCCGCCTACGGCAACTCCCAGCAGGGCAAACAACTCCTCATCGCCCGCCGGCTCGTCGAGCGCGGCGTCCGCGTCATCCAAGTCTGGCACGACGGTTGGGACCACCACCAGGATCTCCAGGAAAAACTCACCGCCAAAGCCGGCGAAATCGACGGCCCGCTCGCCGCGCTCTTCGCCGATCTCAAGCAGCGCGGCCTCCTCGACAGCACCCTCGTCGTCTGGGGCGGCGAATTCGGCCGCAAACCCACCAAGGACAGAAACGGCTACGACAACCCCGGCCGCGATCACAACGCCAAGGCCTTCTCCGTCGTCATGGCCGGCGGCGGCATCAAGGGCGGCACGGTCCACGGAGCGACCGACGAATTCGGCGCCGCCGCTATCACCGATAAAGTTCACGTGCACGATCTTCATGCCACGATGCTCCACTGCCTCGGCCTCGATCACACGAAGCTCACCTACCGTTTCAATGGCCGCGATTTCCGCCTCACCGACGTCGCCGGCGAGGTCGTGCGACCCGTCCTCGCCTAACCGCGCCCTCCTCCCATGCGCCCGAAATCTTTCTCTTTCCTCTTTCTCCTAATCATTCTCCCCGCGCTCTCGTCTCGGGCCGCCGCTCCCGCGAAAATCTCCCCCGCCGACGCCGCCTTCTTCGAAACCAAGATCCGCCCCGTCCTCATCGACAACTGCTACAAGTGCCACAGCCACGACGCCGATCGCGTCAAGGGCGCCTTCCTCCTCGCCTCCGCCCCCGCCCTCCTCATGGGCGGCGACACCGGCCCCGCCATTGTCCCCGGCAATCCCAAAGGCAGTCTCCTCATCACCGCCATCACCTACAAAGACGAAGACCTCCAGATGCCTCCCAAGGGCAAAAAACTCTCCGACGCCCAGATCGCCGACCTCACCGAATGGGTCCGCCGCGGCGCCCCTTACCCAACGCCTCACGCCTCAAACCTCACGCCTCAAACCTCCGCCGCCTCCGTCGGCGTAGGCAAGAACCACTGGGCCTTCCAGCCCGTCAAGAAACCCGCCGTCCCCGCACCCGCCACCCCCACCGACGCCGTCTGGATCAAAACTCCCGTCGATAACTTCATCCTCGCGAAACTCGCCGACCACGGCCTCGCCCCCAACCCCGCCGCCGATCCCCGCACCCTCATCCGCCGCGTCACCTTTGATCTCATCGGCCTCCCGCCCACCGAGACCGAAATCGCCGCCTTCCTCGCCGACTCAATCCGCAATCCCCAATCCGCATTCCCCGCTGTCGTCGACCGCCTCCTCGCCTCGCCCGCCTACGGCGAACGCTGGGGCCGCTACTGGCTCGATGTCGCCCGCTATTCCGACACCAAAGGCGACGCCAAAGGCCGCGAAGACCTCCGCTACCCCAACGCCTGGACCTACCGCGACTACGTCATCGACGCCCTCAACCGCGACAAACCCTACAACCAGTTCATCGTCGAACAACTCGCCGCCGACCGCCTCCTCGCCGAGACCTACAAACAGTCCAAAGCCAAGAACCCCGCCGCCGAGGTCCCGCAAGACCAACGCTCCCTCGCCGCCCTCGGCTTCCTCTCGCTCGGCAACAAATTCGACGGTAATCCCCACGACATCGTCAACGACCGCATCGACGTCACCTCCAAGGCGTTCCTCGGACTCACCGTTTCCTGCGCCCGCTGTCACGACCATAAGTTCGATCCGATTCCGACCAAAGATTACTATTCGCTCTACGGCGTCTTTGCCAACGTCACCGAGCCCAAATACGCCCGCGATCAGCCCACGCTCTTCGCCAAAATCCCCAAAACCCCCGACCTCGTCGACTATCTCGCAAAGTCCGACGAATTGAAAAAACAAGCCGACGTCGTCGAGGCCGACTACAAAGAATTCCGTAAGAGCCGCACCAAAGACGCCGATAAACGCCGCGAACTCATCCGCGCCGAGACGAAGGTTCAGCGCGAGATCGGCGACCTCGATTCCTCGCACCCCGGCTCCCCCGCCCGCGCCAACGTCGTCGTCGATGTGCCCCGCTCGCGCGACTACCCCGTCCTCCGCCGCGGCGAAGCGCAGAACAAAGGCGACGTCGTCCCCCGCCGCTTCCTGGAGATCCTTTCGCCCGATCCCAAAAAACGCCCCGAGTGGCACGAGGGTAGCGGCCGCCTCCAACTCGCGCTCGCCATCGCCGACCCAAAAAATCCGATGACCGCCCGCGTCATGGTGAACCGCGTCTGGCAACAGCACTTCGGCGCCGGCTTCGTCGCCACCCCCGACGACCTCGGCAACATGTCCTCGCCGCCCACGCACCCCGAGCTCCTCGACTATCTCGCGAGCCGTTTCGTCGAAGGCGGTTGGTCGGTTAAAAATCTCCACCGCCTCATCGTCCTCAGCGCCGCCTACCGACAAAGCTCCGCAAACAATCCGAAATACGCCGAGCAGGATCCGCACAACCAATACCTCTGGCGCGCCAACCTCCGCCGCCTCGACTTCGAGCAACTCCACGACTCGCTCCTCGCCATCGCCGGCACGCTTGAGCCCAAGCTCGGCGGCCGCTCCATCCCCATGGGCACCGAGGAATTCGCCACCCGCCGCGCCGTCTACACCTACATCGACCGCCGCAATCCGCCCGAACTGCTCACCCAATTTGACTTCCCCAATCCCGACGTCCCCAGCGGCCGCCGCTACGAGACGATTGTCCCCGCCCAAGCGCTCTTCCTCATGAACAGCCCGCTTGTCGTCGAGACCGCGCGCAAGCTCACCCGCCGCCCCGAGTTCGCGGACCTTAAGAGCGATCAGGAACGCGTCACCTCCCTCTACCTCGCGATCTATCAACGCCCGCCCACCGAGCAGGAAGTCTCCCTTGGCGTCCGCTACGTGAAGGCCAATGCCACCGGCCTCGCCCTCGAAGTTCCCGCCGCCAGCGCGGAAGACACCAAGCGCAAACAACGCATCGCCGAGCGCGTCGCCAACATGTCCAAAGCCAAAGGCGGCACCGACAACCGCCCCCCCGGCGGCATCGCGATGAACGCC
>JBDNFZ010000854.1:0-3078 GCA_041689555.1 Opitutaceae bacterium
CGGCGCCACACTCCGGCTGCCGACAAAATACTCCTCGGTGGTCGTCTGGCGACGGGAGTAGAAAAAGCCGATGCCGATCAGCGCCAGCGCGTAGACGACAACCACGAGCCAGTCGATGGCGCCGAAGCCCGGCGGCGGCGCCTCGCTGGCGACGGCGGCCTGCGCGGCGACCGGGATGGCCATCAGCATGAAGAGGAGGCAGGTCCAAAAAGGTAACCGGCGCGCGAGGCCGTGCGTCCGGGTGAAAGCGATGGAAATAGCGGGTCTCATTGGGTGGGTCATTGGGTGGGTCTCATTGGGTGGATGGAACGTCTCAATAGCCCTTGTCCCAACGGGGCTCGATGTTGGCGGCGAGGGACTCACGGTCGTCTGCGGGCGGGGCCAGCAGGAGCGCACGGCTCGGCGGCGTGCGGTGCTGCCGGACCTCCGACTCGACCCAAGCGTTGATGGCGGGGCGGTCGGCGGTCTTTTGCGGCATGCCGAAGAAGAGCCCGTGTATCGTCGGCACCGGCAGGCGGTGCGGGAGCGCGGCCCGGTGCTCGCGGCAGCCCCGCAGGGGATGCTCGATCGGGCTGGCCCGGGTGCCGGCGGCGAAGTGCTCGGCGTTAGAGGGGTGGGCGTGGATGTCGTAAACTTCGTCCGGCAGGAAGCCGGACAGCCGCAGGGCGGCGATCTGCTGGTCACGGGGGGTAAGGGTGGTGACGAATTTCATGTTTCGGAGGTGGGGAGCGGGCGGGGCTTGATCGCCCAGAGGAGCATGCCGCAGATGAGCAGACCGAGGGCGCCGACGTTGAACATGGTGGTGATGTTGATGTTCGCGTCGCGCACCACGCCGCCGACATAGATCGAGGCGCCGCCGACAAAAACCGCGAACATGTTGAGCACGCCGAGACCGGTCGCGAGGTAGCGGCGGTCGATGATCTGGCAGAGCAGAGGGAGCATGCTGGCATCGGGAAACGGACGGGTGAAGCCATAGATCACCATGCCGAGCAGCACGAGCGGGAGGACGCCGGAGTTGCCGACGAGCAGGACGCCCGGGATGGCCATGAGGACACCGATCACGCCGACATAGATCCGGCCGCGCGGGTTGACCTGGGTCCAACGGTCAGCGAAGAAGCCGCCCGCGACCATGCCGACGAGGCTGGCGGAATAGATGTAGCCCAAGGCGGTGAGCCCGGCGCGACCCTGGCTCATTTGGAATTGTTCCTGCAGGAAGGCCGGCAGCCACCCTACGAACGACCAACTGGCGACGCCGAGCAGGCCCCAGAAGGCGAGCGCCAAGATGAAGGCCGGCCGGCTGAAGATGCTGATCAGGGCCTCGCCGAGCTTGAGCACGGGGATGGCCGGGGCGGGCTCGCCGGGAGCCGCGGTCTCTGCGGGCCGGTCCTTCAGAAGGAAGAAAAGGACACCCGCGTAGACGACGCCGCTCAGGCCGAAGAGCTGAAAGACGAAGGTCCAGTCATGGCGGTCGGCGATCCAGCCGCCGAGGCCACCGCGGCCGGAGCCGACCATGACGCCGCTCAGGTGGATGCCGTTGGCGAGCGAGCGCGTCTTGTTGCGGTGGTAGTCCATCAGCAGGGCGCCGGCGGCGGGGAAGTAGCAGGCCTCGCTGAGGCCCAAGAGGCCGCGATAAAACAGCAACTCGCCGTAGCTGGTCGCATACGCCGTGAGCCAGGTGGTCGCGGACCAGGCGAAGAGCGAAAAGACGATGATGCGGCTGCGGTTGAACTTGTCGGCGATGAAACCGCCGAGGGGACTCAGCAGGCCGTAGGCGACCAGAAAGACCGTCGTCAGCAGTCCGAATTGGGCGTCGCTCATCGGGATGGCCTCCTTGATCGAAGAGCGCATCGTGATGAGGATCATCCGGTCCAGATAGTTCAGGAACGCGGCGAACCAAAGCAGGCACACCATGAGCCAAGCCTGGCGCATCGGGTTGCTGGCGGGGTTAGTCATTTGGGGCAGTCGGACTGTTAGCGGTCCGAGGCGGCGTGGGATTTTATGAGGATAAGCAGGGCGGCACAGGCCACCATGCTCACCGACGCGAAACCAAAGATCAGGCTGACGTCGATCTTCGCATCCCGGAGGGCTCCGCCGGCATAAATCGTGAAACCGCCCACGATCGTGCCGCAGAAATTCAAGACGCCATAACCGGTGGCGCGGTAGCGGGGATCCGTCACTTGGCAGAGGATCGGCATCATGTTGCAGTCCGCGAACGCGCGGGCGAAACCGTAAACCATCAAGCCGATGATGGCCACGGGGAGAAGGTTGGTGTTTCCCGCGAGGAAGATGCCGGGGGCCGCGAAGCAGAGGCCAATAAGTGGCACATAGAATCGCCCGTAGGGATTGGTGCGGAACCAGCGGTCGGCCCAGGCCCCGCCGACGAGCACTCCGACAAGCAGGGCGGACTGCAGGTAACCGGTGGCGGTAAGTCCCGCGACGCCCTGGCTTAGATTGAAGTTCTCGTTCATGTAGGTGGGCATCCAACCGACCACGGCCCATCCACCCATGCCGAGCAGTCCCCAATAAAATAAGGCCAAGACAAAAGAGTTCCGACTGAACAGGCTCGCGAAAGCGCCGCGCAGCTCGATTTTGGGCAATACATCAGCCTTGCCGGACTCCGCGCCCGGGGGCAGCTCGCGCGGGGCATCCCGCAATAAGAGGGCGACAACGATCGTGTAGAAAATACCGACGAGGCCGAAAATATTGAAGGAATGCTCCCAGCCATGCCGCTCGGCGATCCAGCCGCCGACACCGCCCAGCCCGGCACCCACCATGATGCCGCTCATGTGCAGCCCTTCGGCACGCGACCGGGTGTCGCCGCGGTGATAATCGGTGATCAAGGCCAAGGCGGCCGGTATGTAGGCGGCTTCCGCAACGCCCATCAGGGCGCGCGTAACCAGTAATTCCCCGAAGGTGGTCGCATGCGCCGTCAGCCATGTAACCACGGACCAGGAAAAGAGGCTGATGACGATCACCCGGGAGCGGCTGTAGCGATCGGCGAGAAACCCGGCGAACGGGCTCAGGATGCCATAAGTCCAGAGGAAGACAGACGTGAGGAGTCCGAATTGCGCCTCCGTC
>JBDNFZ010000855.1:0-2928 GCA_041689555.1 Opitutaceae bacterium
AGGCTAAAACGCTGGCGCACCGTGCGCGACGCCATCGTCGGACTCGATGATCCGCGTCAGGAGAGCCACCACGCGAACCACCGGTTTCAGTCTGGTGCCCGTGCCTATCCCGGCCACACCGGCAGTCCTCTCGACGAGCCGTCCAAGGCGCTCAAGGCCGGCGATCACGGCGTGCCCGGCGGCGAGAATATGCTGCGCCATCCAAACGGACAGGTGCGCTATTACAGTGTGCGCGAGTCGGCCCGTGTTCAGACTTTTCCCGACGATTACGTGTTCGCGGGCTCTTGGACGGAAAGCATGCGGCAGCTCGGCAACGCCGTGCCGGTCCAACTCGCGCAAGCCATCGCCCAGTCTGTCTTGGCGAAAATATCCTCCAATGGAAAACAAGCCGCTCTACAACCCGCTCGATAAAAGGAATCTTGGGAAAAGCGTGGTCGATGCGTTGCTCGCGACCGGGGTAAAGCCGTTGAAAGACGTGGGCACGTTCAAGGGTGCTGGGGTGTATGCGATTTACTACACCGGTAATCATCCCGCCTACGAAAAGCTCGCGAAAATCAATACCAAGGCCGCCCGAGTCCCCATCTACGTGGGCAAGGCGATCCCAAAAGGCGGCCGCAAAGGGGCGAGCATCGACTCTTCGCAGGAAAGTCAGGCGCTGTCGGCCCGTCTCCAAGAGCACGCTTCGTCTGTCGCGATAGCGACCAATCTAAGCCTCGACGATTTCTCCTGCCGCTATCTCGTCGTGGACGATGTGTGGATTCCTCTCGGCGAGACTCTGCTTATCCAGAAATACCATCCCGTTTGGAACACCGTTGTAGACGGTTTCGGGAATCACGATCCGGGCGGAGGTCGCTACGTCGGCAAGCGACCGCTCTGGGATGAATTGCATCCCGGCCGAGCATGGGCCGCGAAATGCACGCCGCCAAAATTCGATGCCAAGGGGATTCTTTTTCTCGTTTCAAAGTATATGAAGTCAGTCAGATAAATCGGTCCGTTTCGGCCAAGTGGTGCAAACGAGATTGTCCCGGGGCTATGGCCACGCAGGTTCGTCCCCATGCGTCACCCCACATTTTGGATCGCACTGCTTGCTTTAGGCAGCGCCCAAGCCACCGCCGCCGAGGCCTGGCGCCCGCTCTGGAACGGCCGCGACTCGCCAGCTGGACCACGTGGCTCGCCAAGCCGCACGCGAGCGCGGTCCTCCACGACGCGCCCCGCGATGCGAAGGGTAATTTTTCCCAACCCATCGGACCGAATCGCGATCCGCTCGGGGTGTTCTCCGTGGTGAACACGGACGGTCAGCCGGCGATTCGCATCTCCGGGCAGGTGTTTGGCGAACCGCGCTCAACAGCGGCGTTCACCGACTACCGGCTGCGCTTGCAGTTCAAGTGGGGCGAAAAGAAAGGGCCGCCGCGTGAGACGGCCGAGACGCCGCGCGACAGCGGGTTGCTCTACCACGTCCACGCCGAACCCGGCGCCGAGGGGCGCACGTGGGCGCGCTCCATCGAAATCCAGATCCAGGAACGCGATGTCGGCGCCCTCTCCGCCATCGGCGCGATGATTTAAGTGCGTTCGAAATTGCGCCCGACCTCGGGAGGCGCGGAGACCAACGCCGCCGCGCGCCCGATCCACGACTACGACGAACGCGGATCGCGGAATATTTTCGCCCGAGTGCCCGGCATGAGCGGCCGCTGCGTGAAGCAACCGGACAACGAGAAGCCGACCGGCGAGTGGAACACGGTTGAGATCGTATGTCTCGGCGCGGACAGCATCCACATCGTCAACGGCACGGTCGTGATGCGCCTGCACGGGCCGATCCGGATCGACACGCCGACGCCGCAGCCGGTGACAGCGGGACCGGTGATACTACGATCGGAGGGCGCGGAAATTTTTCACCGCGCGATCGAGTTGCAACCGATCACGGCGATCCCGACCGAGTTTGCGCTTGCAAGCGCGCCTTGAGCGTCGGCGCGAGCGGGGCCGTTGCTAACCAAGCGCGGGCGGCGGCGGGGGCGTTGTCGAGCCAGCGAAGGTAAGCGGCAGCGGTCGCGGCATCGCGGGCGGCGGGGGCCGCGAGGGATTGCGCCCAGGCGAGGGCGGCGGCGGGGTCTTTTTGCGTGAGCGTCGGCGCGATCGACGCGGCGGCGGCGGACTGCGTGGCGGCCGGGAGCGCGGTCACGAAATCCCGGGCGGCATCGGCGTCCTTGAGCAGCCAGTAGGACAACGCGCTGGCGAGGGCGACCTCGGCGGCGGGGCCGGCGGGTTGCGCGCTCGCCCAGCGCGTGGCGGCGGCGGGATCGTTTTGCGCCCATGTCGAAGCGACTTGGATGAGTGCGGCGGCGCGGGCGGACTCGGCGGGGAGCGATTGCGCCCATGCGAGGGCCTCGGGCGGATTCCTCGTGCCAAGAATCACGGCGAGGTGACCGGCGGCGGCGTCCTGCGCCGGGCCGGGCACGAGCGAGGCCACGTGTCGGCCGGCGGCGGCGGGATCGGCGGCGGCCCAGGCAGTGAGGGCATTGTTGAGGGCGAGAGTTTGCGCGGTGCCGGCGGGGAGCGTGGCGACGAACGCGAGCGCGGCGGGCGGATTTCTTTCCGCGAGGCCGCGCGCCACGGCGAGGGCCGCGCGCGTCTGCGTCTCGCCGGGCGGGAGCAAGGTCACAAGGCCGGCGGCGGCGGCGGGATCGGCGGCGGTGATTTTTTGCAGCGCGTTGAAAAGAGTGCGCTCGAGAGTGGGGCCACCGAGAGATTTTTGCGCGAGGTCGATGACCTGGAGCGGATCGCTGAGCGCGAGTTCGCGGAGGGCACTCTCGAGCGCGGGCTCGCGGTCGGCAACGGGCAAGCCCTGCGCCCAAGCGAGCGCGGCGGAGGCGTCGGCGCGGAGCCACGCGGAGGCGAGGGCGCGAAGGGCGTTTTCGCGGCCGGGTCCGGCGG
>JBDNFZ010000856.1:0-7456 GCA_041689555.1 Opitutaceae bacterium
CATCCGCCCGCTGACTCACTCCACTCCGGCTCCAAGATCAACCTCCGCCCGTGCGCGCCCCGCGAATTTTTTCCACCAAAACCCGGGGAATCGAACCTGCTCGTCATTCCGCCCGTTCTGAGGTCGGACAGTGAGGTCTGTGCTTAGAGTTTACCATCGTCGTTTTCCGAACCAAGTTACCACTTTGCCGAGGGACCGTAGGTGCAAAGGCTGACCGGGAGGTCGAATCCCCCCTCTCCGCCACTATCGCGCAAAAAAGGCCGACCCATGAGAGTCGGCCTCTAAGCACTTCCAGCGGCACTGTCCGGATCAATCGCGGCGCGCGTTGAGCAGGTAGAGCAGGTAGAGCAGCGAACTCACGAAGGCGGCGACATAGGTGAGCGCGGCGGCGTTCAGCGTCGCGCTGACCCCGGGCATCTCGTCGCGCTCGATGATGCCCAGGCCCACGAGTTGCTCCTTCGCGCGGCGGCTGGCGTCGAACTCGACCGGCAGGGTCACGAATTGGAAAAACGCCAGAACCGCATAACAGAGGATCGCGACGTCCAACATCATTCCGGACAGACCGCTGGCCAAAAAGAATCCTGCCAGCAAGACGATGGGAATTACGCGAGTGACGATGTTGGTCGCCGGCACCAAAACCATCCGCAGTTTCAGCATGGAATAGCCGATTTTGTGCTGGATCGCGTGCCCGGCCTCGTGGGCCGCGACACCCAGAGCCGCCAAGCTGGTCCCGCGGTAGTTCTCTTCGGAGAGCACGAGGCGCTTGTTGATGGGGTCGTAGTGATCGGTCAGGTGGCCTCCCGTCGAAGCGATCTCCACGTCGGTGATGCCTGCGCGGGCCATTACCGCTTCGGCGGCTTCCCGACCTGTGATGCGACCGCGCGACGGAATCTGGGCATTTTTATTGTAAACGCTCGACACGCGGAACTGCGCGTAGAGCGAAAAGATCATCACAAGTCCCAAGAGGACCATGAAAATCCAAGACGGGAGAAACGACCCGCCGCCAACGAGTGCGAGGGAGAAGGATAGGCTCATATATAGATTGGATAGTTTATTGAGGGCGTAGAAAAACCGACACTCGCAAGCTAACGAAAATGCGCGGATTGCCAGTGCAATTCGCGCATTTGGAAAGGCTGAAACGGCATTCCATGCTGCGGTCCCAACCGCGATTTACCCGAGCATGGGCACGTCAACCCAGCGGCGCTCGGCCCAAGACTTGAGCCCCAACTCGGCCAGTTGCACGCCGCGGGCGCCCTCGAGAAGATTCCACGGGAACGGGTCGCCCTTCACGACGTGCTTGAGGAACAATTCCCACTGCACCTTGAAGGCGTTGTCGAAGATGTCGTTGGTCGGCTGCGTCACCCAGCCGTCCATATATTTGATCGGGCTGTCGGTGTCCGGACTCCACACGCAACGCGGCGTCATCGTGCCGTGTTGAATAACGCAATTCCGCAGACCGGCGACGGCGCTGCCGTTGGTGCCGTCGACTTGTAGCGTCAGCAGATCGTCGCGGCGGACGCGGACCGCCCACGAGGAATTGAAATGGCACACGACGCCGTTCTTGAGTTCGAAGGTCGCGTAGGCCGAGTCGTCGGCCGTGCACTTGTAGGGCTTGCCCGCCTCGTCCCAGCGTTGCGGGATGTGGGTCGCGCCAAGGCAGGAAACGGACTTCACGTCGCCGAACAGATTCTGGATCACATACTGCCAGTGACAGAGCATATCGACGATGATGCCGCCGTCGTCCTCTTTGCGGTAATTCCATGAGGGGCGCTGCAATTTGTCGTGCTCGCCGGTGAAGACCCAGTAGCCGAATTCGCCGCGGACCGAGAGAATCTTCCCGAAGAATCCGGTATCGATCAGATACTTGAGCTTCAGCAGGCCGGGCAGCCAAAGCTTGTCCTGCACCACGCCGTTCTTGAGGCCGGCGGCCGTTACTTCCTGGTAAAGGGCAAGCGCTTCGGCGGACGTCGTCGCGGAAGGTTTTTCGCAAAAAATATGCTTCTTTGCCGCGATGGCTTTGCGCACACCGACAGGGCGCTGCCCCGTGAGCGTCGCATCGAAATAAACTTGGTTGCCCGCATCGGCCAGAGCCGCGTCAAGATTGGTGCTGTAGCGCTTGACGCCGGCTCGGGCCGCAAGGGCCGCAAGCTTGGACTCGCTGCGTCCGATCAGGATCGGATCGGGCATGATCACCTCGGCGTCGCCGAGCTTGATGCCACCTTGATCGATGATCGCCTTGATCGAGCGAAGCAGATGCTGGTTGGTGCCCATGCGTCCGGTGACGCCGTTCATAATGATGCCGACTTTGTGTGTGGTCATGGAGGGAGAAGTTGGGTGGAAGCTGAACCGTCATGAGAATACGGGCAAGCGGTCGCTTGCGTTAGGACTATTCCGACTTTAGCTAGCACTTATCCGACACGCCATGCTCGCCTGGAGTCCACTCCTCATTCAAAAGATCGAGATCCAGGCCCTCGGGTTTCGCCTCCGAAAATTGCAATTAAACCGGCATCGTGCGGCCGAGATCGCCCTGCATGCGCACCCTTTCTCCCAACTTATCCTCTACCTTTCCGGCGAGGGCAGGCAGACGGTCGGGAATCGCAGGCGCCCGGCCCGTCAAGGCGACGTCTTTGTGATCCCCGCCGGAACGCCGCATGGCTTTGCCCAACAGGGACGAAGCCTGCCTCTTTGTCTCGTTTTGGACTACGATTTGGACGCAACGACACGGAAGCGTTCGGGACACCGCGAACTGGCGACTCCGGCTTTGGCCGAGCTTCATGCCCTCCTTGCCCGCGTGCCCACGAAAGGCCGGCTACGGCTGGTCGACTACGCCCCGATCCTTTCCGTCGTCGCGCTGCTGCTTGAGCCTCAGCCGGATCGCGAGCCACAGCGGCAAACGCCTCCTCTGCTGGAAACAATCCAGACGTTGTTTCGCTCGGCCGGCTCGGCCGGTCACGTCGCCCGGCGCGCCGGCTATCACCCTGATCACTTAAACCGAAAACTTAAGCGGGAGTCCGGCATCGGCCTGCGCGAACTCCGCGACCGGATGAGATTGGAAAAGGCGCAAAACGCGCTGCGGAGCCAAGCCTCGGTCGCTATCGCCGCCGAAAGCGCCGGTTTCGACGACCCAAGCTATTTTACACGCTGGTTTCGCCGGAGAACCGGCAAGACGCCAACCGCCTGGCGAGGCTGAAGAGAACGGCCTACTCCGGCTTTTTCGTGTATTGGGGAGCGGCACCGGCGGGCAGCGACGGGATGCTTCCCTCTCCCGCAGCGGGCAGCGTGCCGTTCAATTCCTGCCGCCAGTGCGCGACATCGCCACCGGGGCAATAGACATAAATCATGTGCATCGGCTCGTCGCCGGTGTTGGTGAGTTGGTGAAAAACCGTGGGCGGCATGAAGACGGCTTGCCCCGCCTTTATCGGACTACGCTCGGTGCCGACACAGATCTCGCCCTCCCCTTGCACGATAAAGTAAACCTCCTCCTGTTCCTGATTGTGCCAAGGCACTTGGCCGCCATGCGGCTCGAGAATCGAGTAGCCCATGGAAAAGCCCTTCGCCGGAATCGGCTGGCCGAGCTGTCCGACCAGCCCGCGGCCCCAACGGCGTGCAGGAAACGTTCCACCGGGCAGCTTGGCAAGATCGGCGATTATCATAAGACTGGATTTCTCTTCGGCGGCCGGTGCCCGCGCGAACCTTTTCTTCAGCTAGCTGCTTATCAAACCGCTACGTTTCAACAAGGCATCCGGATCCGGGTCGCGGCCCATAAACGCCCGGAAAAGATCCAGAGGCTCGGCGGCGTTACCCCGGCTGAGGATGTGTTCGACGAACTCTCGCCCCACATTCGCGTCAAAAATCCCCGCGTCCCGGAACCGGGAGAACGCATCGGCTTCGAGCACTTCCGCCCACTTGTAAGAGTAGTAACCGGCGGCGTAACCCACCGGATCGGAAAACAGGTGACCGAACCGCTTGAGTATTGTTGGAGCGGGCGGCGCCGTCGGCACCAGACAATCGGAAATCAAAGCACGCGCGATCGGTTCCAAATCCGCCGGATCGCCCGCCTCCGCGCAACGGAGATGAAGGAGCAGGTCCATTTTCGCAAACGCTACCTGGCGCATCGTCGCACAGGCCGCTCGGAAATTTCTCGCCGCAGTCATCTTCACGAAGACTTCGTCCGGAACGGTCGCTCCGGTCACATGGTGCCGGGCAAACAGATTCAGGCTGTCCCGTTCCCAGCACCAATTCTCCATGATCTGCGAAGGGAGTTCGACGAAATCCCAAGCTACGTTGACGCCGTTCAGCGACTTGATCTCCACCTCACCCAGAAGGTGATGCAAGAGATGCCCGAACTCGTGAAAGATGGTTTCAACCTCGCGGTGGGTGAGCAGAGCCAGACCGCCGACACCCGGGGGCGTGAGGTTCCCGCAGATGTAGCCGAGGTGAGGCACCCGATCTCCGTCCTTGGTCGGACCGCCCGTCGACAGATAGCCCATCCACGCGCCTCCCCGTTTGCCTTCTCGCGGGTGCCAATCGGCATAAAACGAACCGACATGGCGTCCACGCCCATCGTGGACCTCGTAAAATTTCACATCGGGGTGCCATACCTCCACGCTCCCCTTGACGCGCTCCACCACGCTCACGCCGAAGACCCGGCGCGCCAAAATAAACAGCCCGTTCAACACCCCTCCGATCGGGAAATAGGGACGCAACCCTTCATCGTCGAAGGCATGGCGATCCCGTCGCAAACGCTCCGCCCAGAAAGCGATTTCCCAAGGAGCGAGCGGCCCCGATTGATCCACTCCGGTCACCAAGGCCTTGAATGCTTCCAATTCGCGGCATTCACGCGCAAACGCCGGGGCGGCCCGGCGTCGGAGGTCTTCGAGAAAAGCGAGTGCCCGCGCGGGCGATCCCGCCATCCGGCGCGCCAACACCAATTCGGCGAAACTTGTTTGACCGATGAGAGCCGCCTCGGCCTCCCGCAATCGCAAAATCTGCGATACCAACTCCGCGTTGTCATGCGGGGCGATGGCGCCGACTCCCGCACCCGCAGTCCACATCTCGCGGCGCAAACCCTCGACCTCCGAAAACGTCATGAACGGCTCCTGCGACGGTGCATGAAGGGTGAAGCGCCATGCCGGTTTCTCCGTCGTGCCCAGATTCTTCGCCGCCGCACTCCGACGGGCCTCCGCCACGGCATGGGCCGGCAATCCCTTCAGCAGGTTCTCGTCCTCGATGAGCAACTGCCAGCCGTTCGTGGCGTCGAGCACGTTCTCCGCGTAACGCTGCGTAAGCTGCGTCAACTCGGTTTGCAGCGATTCCAAACGTTCGCGCCTTTCCCCCGGCAGGTCCGCCCCGGCCTGTCGGAAATCCAACAGCGTCTCGTCGATAAACCGGCGATGCACCCCGGTGAGCGATCGCGCGGCCGTCGTCTCGGCGAAGGACCTGAGATGGGACCACAATCCCGGGTTGAGATGGATTCCCGCGTAGAAGCCCGCGACCTTCGGCAGGACGGCGTTCCGGGCATCCCGCACTGCTGGCGAATCCGCCACCGATTGCAGGTGCCCGACTTTGGCCCACGCGACATTCAGCTCCTCCGTCGCCGCTTCCATGGCGAGGAACGTGTTCTCGTAGGTCAACTCGGCGACGCTGCGGTTGCAGATGACATCGATTGCCGACTGCGCACGGACGAGCGCAACGGTGACGTCCGGCACGATATGCTCGGCGGTCAATTGGACCCACTCGGGTAAGAAGCTCGGGGCGAGAAACGGATTCACGGGCACGGCCTGAAACGACTTTCCGTCCTCCGAAGTTTTCAAGCCGAATCAGCTACCACCCGAACGCCAGCCCGAAGGAAACTTGGCGAGGCGAGGCCGGGACGGCCGGGACTTCCTGATAATCGCTATCCCACAAATTTTCCGCCCGAAGAGAGATAGCCAGGCCCCGAAAGGACTTCGGACGGTAAGTCAGATCCAAGGCTCCGCTGATCGCCTCGTCGCCGCCGATGAGCCGGAGCGAATTGTCGGCCTGAACCCGGGCCGCATGATCGACATGCAACGTCCACTCCCGATCAATTCGCCACACGAGCGCCGCCGTGAGACGATGCCGGGCGTAGTTGAGCGCGTAGAAGCTGGCGTTGACCGTCGCCCCTCGATAATCGGCGTCCTTCAAAAGCCCGCCGTATCCGACCACCAAATCCACGCGCGCCCAAGAGCGGCGCGCCACGATCTCGAGGCCCGTCGTTTCCACATCGACCGGGTTCGCCGACCGGGCGGTTACCCCCCGCCGAAACGTCCAATCGACGAGTTGCCTGTCCGCCCGGTGAAAAACGGCGGCCTGTCCGCTCCAGCCAAAGAAACTTCCGGTCAAGCCGATCTCGAGATTCTGCGCTTTCCCGCGGCCAAGATTGGCATTCCCGCGAAACAAACCCGCGCTCGGATTGGAGTTCAACGCGGTGTATCCGGGCAATTGCGTGCTGCCGGAAAATCCCAGATGGATCCGAGTGAGCGCGCTCCCCGGCCATTCGCGGGCCAACTCCACCGCAGGCGAGACGACGGCACCGGCGCGATTGGAGTCGTCTAGAGTCAACCCACCGGTGGCCACCATGCGCCCGCCGCCCGCCGCCCAAGCTCTCTCCGCCGCAGCCGAGATCTTTCCAAGACTGCGGGTGTTGTAGCGCCCGAAAGTGAGCGAAGTGGATTCGATCTTGTCCGCCAAAAATTCCATTCGGAAAATCCCGGCCAGATGCGCATCGCCATATCTTCCGGAGACCGCCGCGCCGCTGATCCATGTGGTGTGCTGAAAGGGGTGAACCGGTCCGAGCGGAGCGAACCGGTTGAAGGCATAGTCGTCTTTGTTGCGGCGATGGTAGACCGAAGCCTCGAGAAAACGGTATCGGTCGCTCTCGATCCGGTGGTTGAGCGCCAACAAGACCGTCTGGAGATTTTCGGTCTCCGGTGAGTTGAACGGTGTATAGAGGTTCGGCCAGCCAAAGGTCTTCGCCTGATATCCGGCAAAGAGATCCGTTTGGTGGCGCGTCCCTCTCAGCTGCAGGCGTGCGTTAACCCGGCCAAAATCATGGTCCCCGAAACGGACCAAGCCATCACTCGTCGATCGGGCTACGGAGAAATCCCCGCGCACGACGGAGTTGCCGCTGCCCGATCCCCGGACGAAGCCCTGATACAACTCGCCGCTGGCGAATTTCCCTTGGCCCGCCGAAACCCTCAGTTTGCCCCTCCGCTCGATCTCCCGCCAACCAAAGACCAGCCCTCCGGAGGTTGCGTTCGTCGCGCCAAGCGCGAAGCCCGAGCCCGTCACGACTTCCGGCGGCGTGAGCATCTCAAGGGCGATGGGAATCTCCGCCAAATAGTGCCCGGTCTGCGGATCGAGCAACGACGACCCTCCGACTCTTATCCCGATACTTTCGAACGTCCCACCCCGGATTGTGATGTCCGCCTGAGCC
>JBDNFZ010000857.1:0-5315 GCA_041689555.1 Opitutaceae bacterium
GCAAATGCTTCCCATCCTCAGACGGCAGCGGGCCGAGCCGGGATATTTCTATACGCCCCGAATTCCCAGCAACGCGGCCAGCGGAACCACTTTTGCCTAATGGGTGGCATTGCCGTAGGCCGCCTCAGATGTGCCCGGTGTCAATATGGAAGACCCCTTTGTCCAGCGACAATTACACCCGTCTTCTGGAAGGAAGACTCTTCCGTAAAAATTGGGATTGCCCCTGGGAAAGCCGTCTGTTGCCCGTGGGGAATGTTGCGCGGAAGAAATTGGAGGCACCAAAAAACAGAAACCAACACTCGTATATGTGTAGCATTAGTGTTTTTTTTGACGGCCCAGTCTTGGCAACATAGCCTCTGGCGATGCGCTTACTCATCCCCGAACGTTCCGCACTGTCCTCCCCTTACGTCTTCCGCCTGTCTGGGATCTTGATCCTTGCGATGCTCTGTGGCTTCGGTGGACGCCTCCAGGCTGAGGACTGGAAGGCGAAAATCGAATCCGCAAAGTCCGGCGAGACGGTCACGCTTCCGACCGGCACGTTCAAAATGTCCGAGGTGCAGATTCCATCCGGTGTGAAGATCACCGGATCAGGAGATCGGGAATCCATTATTGATGCGGCAGGCGCACAGCGTGGGCTGATGATGAAGGATGTCGCCGGGGTAAGCCTCCGGAATCTTCGGGTCTCGAATGCGTCAGTTGCGAATCTCGCCGTCGAGGGCTCGCGCGACATAACGATCAGCGGCATTGCCTTGGACAAAAGCCTCACCGGGTTGTTGGTCGTTAACAGCACGGGCGTGCGGGTGGAGAATAGCATCCTGGCGGACAACCGCACGGGCGCAAGCTTCAGCAAGTCGGGAAAAGTTGCGATCGTCAACAACCTGCTCTACGACAACGGAAGTCTCGGACTTTCCCTGGTCGACCCCAATGTCCCCTCCGTCGCGAACGACACCGATCCACTCGGTTCTCAATACAATTTAAGAGTCATCAATCAGCGTGTTTTTTTCTAATGAAACGATACGCTTTTCCGGTGCGACCCGGCGATAATTTCTCAAAGATTCCCCTAAGAATTCCGCTCATGAGCAAACCTTTCAGCAGTCATTTATTAGTTCTTGTTTTTCTCACGCTTATGAATGCTTCGCATGCCGCCTCTCCTCTCACTGAAGGGTTGTTAGGCTGGTATGACGCCGCAGATGTTAGTTCCCTGCAAATGGATGCCGGCAAGCTGTTTAGTTGGCAGGACAAAAGTGGAAATGGCCACCACTTGCAGCAGCCATTGGAAGCCTCACGTCCCTCGGTGATCGAGGAGAACGGAAATCGGAGAGTCAGCGGGGGAGTGATGATTCATTCCGGTATGAATGTCACGACGGATGCCTTGACGGTTTACGCGGTGGCCAAGGTTGCCCCGGGCAATTCTCCGATTCTTGTCTTTTCCTCTCTCCCGGGCCCGGATGCCTGTGTGGCGGGGTGGACGACCGGTTCTGCCCCGGGATTTCTCTCTTCCAGTGGCCACACCCAAGCATTCTCTGAGGTCGAAGATGGACAGTGGCATCTTTTGACCTTCTGGCGGCGCGGCGATCTGCGCCGTTTTTATGTGGATGGGGTTCTGGCTGGTGAAAGCACGGCCAGTGCAGAACCCACCGCGATCACGGATTTCATTCTCTTTGAATACCCTGGAGCTGCCACGTTTCTGGGGAGCCTCTCCGAGTTGTTGGTCTATGAGGTCGCCCAGTCGGATACCGAGATTGCGGAGCTCAATCATCTTCTGTTGGAAAAGTGGAAATCTCATTTCCCGGATCGCGAGCGTGATCTTGTGGTTTTTGTTGGCAATTCCATCACGACCGGCATGTTTTGCGGGAATGGAAAAACCTGGAGTGCCAAGACAGCGGCACGGATTCCGAGCCTGAAGCGTTGGTATAATGTCAGTAAAGGCGGAATTACCACCGATGGGCTGACCGCCCTTGCCCCAACGATGATTGATCCGCTGCTGGCCAGGAGCAGTGGACGAAAAACGTTAATCTTCTGGGAAGGCACCAATGATTTGGTCGTGAATCAATCTGAACCTGCGGATGCCGCATCCAACATTAAAGCCTTCTGCGAGGCTCGGAAGAAAGCCGGATGGGATCAAATCATTGTGCTGAATATTTTGCCGCGTCAGGCCGCGGGGGATTTTGAATCCCGCCGAATAGCCTTGAATGAGCTTCTCGCCACCCATGCGTCGGAGTATGGAATTGATGCTCTCATCGATCTTACCGCTGTGCCCGAGATCGGGGCTGCGGGCAAGGAATTGGATCAGGAATTTTACCCGGACGGCGTGCACCTCAACGAGAAGGGCCAGGAGGCGGTCGCTCGTGCAGTAGCACCAGTCTTGCAGGCCGGTTTGGAGCGATGATTGCAGGGATTGATGCAGGCTCCACAAAAACCCGGGTTGTGCTTGCGGATGCGTGCGGTCGCCTCATCGGTGTGGACTATGGGGGCCGAGGGCTTCTTCGATTTGGAATTTAATTCCTTTTCCCATACAAAACTTCCATATCAACCCAACCCAACACTCCCATGAACAACATCCATTCCATCGGTTCCAATTGAATTGAGATCCTGACTGCCGGCGACCAATTCCTTGGCATGGGCAAGATCTGGATCGGAGAAACGCTCGTGCGATCCGGTCGGCTGCCTTTCACCCTCCTCTCGACGAGCTTCGGCGCTTGGATTTGCTCGGCGTGTCAAAGTCTGCGGACGAACTGAGCATACGTCTGCGCACGCTCTTCTCGCCTGCCCAAACCAAGCTGATGCAGGATCACTCCTTCGATCCGATCCACGAGATCGTGGACTGGAATGTGGCCAATCCGGTGCATGACGGAGAACTGGACATCGTGCTGAAGCCTGCCGCCGACGCCTTCAACGGCGTCGCAGCCCAAGGGTTCGCCTACCACTGCGAATACCGGGGCGGCTCCGTGGAAATATTCCACATCCTTGAAAAAGCGAGCTGGGAGCTGGACGGCGACATTTGTGGAAGCACGGCGGTCTCCCAGAGCGCTTGCTCCAACCCGCTCGTCAAAATGGAAAAGGAGACCTTTTTTACCACAGAGGGTTACCTGCTCTCCCTCGATCCTGCAGCCCACGCCAAGCGCTGCATGACCCACAATCTGCCACGCTGGGCCAGCCACCTGGCCTTCGATTTCCAGTGGAAAGGCGGCTGCGTCCTTCTCTGGGTCGTCGATCGGGTGAAGATCATACGCAGTCTGCTCCGGCGCGAGGAGGGCACCGCAGAGATCAACACCTTTGACAAACACATCCTCGACGAGGCTTTGAACTTCTCCACCGCGCCGCAGACATCTCAATTGGGCGAGGATCTTACTGGCGGGCCATTTCCTCCTTGCGGTTCTTTTCGTGGCGACGGAAGATTGGATCCTGATCTTAATCGTGACCTTCGGCTGCCACTATTGCAGTTGGCTACCGGCTTTTCTGTATTGGAACATGCAGTATCACGTGGAGCATCACATGTTCCCGGCTGTCCCGTTCTACAATCTGCTCCGCGTGCGCGCCGCGATCGCTCACGACCTTCCTCCCGCCCCGCATGGGCCTCTGGGCAAACTGGATGCAAATGCTTCCCATTCTCAGACGGCAGCGGGCCGAGCCGGGATATTTCTATACGCCCCGAATTCCCGGCAGCGCGGCCAGCGGAACCACTTTTGCCTAGTGGGTGGCATTGCCGTAGGCCGCCTCAGATGTGCCCGATGTCAATATGGAAGACCCCTTTGTCCAGCGACAATTACACCCGTCTTCTGGAAGGAAGACTCTTCCGTAAAAATTGGGATTGCCCCTGGGAAAGCCGTCTGTTGCCCGAGGGGAATGTTGCGCGGAAGAAATTGGAGGCACCAAAAAACAGAAACCAACACTCGTATATGTGTAGCATTAGTGTTTTTTTTGACCCCCCATTCTTGGCAACATAACCTCTGGCGATGCGCTTACTCATCCCCGAACGTTCCTCACTGTCCTCCCCTTACGTCTTCCGCCTGGCTGGGATCTTGATCCTTACGATGCTCTGTGGCTTCGGTGGACGCCTCCAGGCTGAGGACTGGAAGGCGAAAATCGAATCCGCAAAGTCCGGCGAGACGGTCACGCTCCCGACCGGCACGTTCAAAATGTCCGAGGTGCAGATTCCATCCGGTGTGACGATCACGGGATCAGGAGATCGGGAATCCATTATTGATGCGGCAGGCGCACAGCGTGGGCTGGTGATGAAGGATGTCGCCGGGGCAAGCCTCCGGAATCTTCGGATCACAAATGCGTCGGTTGCGAATCTCGCCGTCGAGGGCTCGCGCGACATAACGATCAGCGGCGTTGCCTTGGACAAGAGCCTCACCGGGTTGTTGGTCGTTAACAGCACGGGCGTGCGGGTGGAGAATAGCATCCTGGCGGACAACCGCACGGGTGCGAGCTTCAGCAAGTCGGGAAAAGTTGCGATCGTCAACAACCTGCTCCACGACAACGCGAGTCTCGGACTTTCCCTGGTCGATGTCAGCGAGAGTGCGGTTTTCAATAATATCACGGCCAATAGCGCGACTGGGATTTATCTCGCTGGCCAGCAGGATTCCGTGCAGGTCGATCATAACGCGTATTTTGTGAATTTTATCGGCTCGATTCCCGGTGACATTTTCTCCGGTTCCGTGATCGAAGCGTGGCGCTCGACATCCGGCGGACGCGACCGCCACTCAATGGCGGCCGAGATGGCGGTTGAGGTTGCGGAGAGCGGCCTTCCGAAAGGCCCGACCACACCGAAAACGTGGGCGCCCGGCGAAGCGAGCACTGCCGGAATGGGTGTTGCGGAGTTTGGCGGATTTCGCGCTCCGGAGAAGGACAGTGCCGGACGTCCCTGGCATCGCGGCACCGACCTCGGACCGCGTG
The DNA here is from genome assembly GCA_041689555.1 of Opitutaceae bacterium. GTDB lineage: Bacteria > Verrucomicrobiota > Verrucomicrobiia > Opitutales > Opitutaceae > Tous-C4FEB. The sequence continues at coordinate 4,903 of JBDNFZ010000857.1, forward strand.
CGGCAACACTTGCGAAGCCATCGCGCGCGGCGGACGGCACCTTCGCAGTGGGCGCAGATGCGGGACTGACCAGTGCGGCTGTCTATGACCAACGCGGTCGGCAGGTTGTGACGCTTTTTCAGAATCTGCCGCTCCCGGCCGGGAATTACGATTACTGGCTGCCTGCGCGGGGCGACTCCGGGAAGGAAATTGCCGCCGGTGAGTATGTTGTTAAGTTAATCCAAAGCAATTTGAGTAGCCGGTATATCGGGGTGATGGGGAAGTATCTGGAGGATAATAAACTGTCATCGCAGTTTGGATTCTCCGATGTGCTGGGACTCTTCGACGGTGAGAATCGGCCCTACCTGGTCAAAGGCTGGTCTGAGGCGCTTGCGCCCGTCCGCGCCTACTCAAAGGATTTGTCCGCCATCCGC
>JBDNFZ010000858.1:0-5949 GCA_041689555.1 Opitutaceae bacterium
CAATCCGGCGGGCACCACGAGCGCGCCGCTGAGGACGACCGGCGTGGCCGAGGTGACGTGGCGCATGGACTGGAGTTCGCGCTTCCGGCTATCGAGGCGCGATTCGAGATCAGCCAAGGTTCGGCGGGCGTTTTCGAGATTGAGGCGAACGTCGCGTCCTGCGGCCTTGTCGTCGGTGAGCTTGATGTAGCGGTCGGACCAGAAATCAATTTCCGTGGTCAGCCGTTCGTGGACTGCGGCCAGCGTTTTGTCCACATGGGCGATGCGGCGTCCGGCGATTTCACTGAAATGCTCAGGCACGAGCGTGGATGCCGCAAGGGCGAGGGCGCGTTGTTCCAAGCCAGCGGTCAGCCAGGGTGCGGCGAGCGTGTCGGCGAGCAGCGGACGCTCGGAGGCGGCGAGTGGTTCGAGGTCGAGATGCGGTGCCCACCCGGCAAACGTTGCGCTGCCATCGGGCAGAACACGGACGAATTGCAGCCGCTTGGAAATGACCATGCCATCGCCGGATTTGATCTCGTGCGTGAGCAGGAACAGGAGTGAGGGTTGCTCTCCGTCGTCCGCCGGGTCCACGAGCACCGCGCCTTGGCGCAGGAGGTTGGCGTGCTGCTCCAGCAACACATCGCTGACGGCGAGCATGAGCGGGTGTCCGGGGTGAATCATGACGGCGGGGGCCAGCCCGGTGCGCTCGACGGGACGGATGGCTTCTTTGGTGAAGCAGACGCGCTCGTAGCGCTTAAGAACCGGGGCAAGATCGCGACGGTTGCGTCCGGTGATAACGCGGTCGCGCTCGCGCAACTTGGCGGGGACGTGCGAAATCTCGAAGCGCCCGGACTCGCGCGGGTAGCTGGAACCGCCGAGTAGCTCGAAGCCTTTCATGAAGAATGAGCGCACGAAATACGGCTGGAGACGGCGGGCTTCGGCCTTCTCCATCTCCTCCTTCACGGCGAACAGGCGCTCAGGGCTGAGGGATTCCTGAGCGAGCGCGTTGCGGGTGAGCAGGGTCTTTAGGTTTTCGTGGTCGAAGTTGTGCTCGATGCGCTGGCCCAAGCGGGCGCGGACTTCCGGCTGGTCTCCGTAGCGGATGGCCTCGATGAGCAAATCCTTGAGGCTCTTATCCTCGAACACTTCGCCGAGAATGTCGAAGACGCGGCCATGGAGCGCCTCGCTTTCGACGCGCAGCTTTTCGAGCAAGCGAAAATAAACATCGCCCTCGCGGGTTTCCTTGGCGACGAGGTTCCACAGGTGACAGACCTCCTGCTGGCCGATGCGGTGAATGCGTCCGAAGCGTTGCTCCAAGCGGTTCGGATTCCATGGGAGGTCGTAATTCACCATCAAGTTGGCGCACTGGAGATTGACGCCTTCACCGGCGGCGTCGGTGGCGATGAGCACGCGGATTTCCGGGTCGGAACGGAAGAGCGCCTGAATCTTGAGCCGCTCGTCGCGATGGGTGCCGCCGTGGATGATGACGATGGACTCTTGACTGCCGAGAACTCCACCGACTTTGGCGTGCAGGTAGTTCAGCGTGTCCTTGTGCTCGCTGAAGATGATGATTTTGAGAAGCCGCCCGCCGGTGTCGTGCAGCTTCGGGTCATTCTGGAGGATGCGGGAGAGTTCATCCCATTTGCGGTCTTGGCCGGAGGCGACGACTTCCTTGGCCTGCTGTTCGAGGTCTTTGAGCAGGAGGACTTCCGCTTCGAGTTCGGCGATGGTTTGGGCGGCGGTGGCCTGGTCCACCAATGTCTCCTCCATGTTTTCCTGTTCCTCTGCGTTCAGATCATCGTCGTCATCGGGGACAATGGTGAGCGTCTCGGAGAGCAATTGCTGGCCCCGGCCACCGAGCCGCTCCTCACGGATGCGGCGTTCGAGACGTTCGCGGCGGCGGCGGAGCGATTGGAAGATGGCTTCCGGGCTGGAGGCGAGGCGGCGCTGGAGGGCGGTGAGCGCGAAGCCTACGGAGCCTTTCCGCGAGCCAGGGAGCTGATCGGCTTTGCCCATCTCCGTCTTCACGTATTGGGTGACGGCCTCGTAAAGCGCGGCTTCGATGTCGGAGAGTTTGTAATTCGCGGTGTAGGCACGGCGCTCGGGGAACAGCGGGGTGCCGTCAAACTTCACCATTTCCTCTTTGACCATGCGGCGCATGAGGTCGGAGGCGTCCACCTTGTGAACGCCGTCGCGGAACTTGCCGTAGAAGCGGTCGGAATCGAGGAGGGAGAGGAACAACTGGAAGTCGGCATCCTTGCCGTTGTGCGGCGTGGCGGTCATCAACAGCAGGTGACGGGTGCAAGCGCCGAGCTTCTCGGCGAGTTTAAAGCGACCGGTTTTCTCCAGCTTGTTACCGAAGAAGTGGGCGGCGAGTTTGTGCGCCTCATCGAAAATCACGAGGTCCCACCCGGCAGAGCAGAGTTTCTCCTGCAAGTCCTCGTTGCGGGCCATCTGATCAAGGCGGACGATGAGGTGGTCGAGGTCATCGAAGGGATTGCCGCTGGGAGTGGACGCTTCCAACTCGCGTGAGAAAATCCGAAAATCCAAGCCGAACTTCTCGTGCATTTCATCGCGCCATTGCTCGACCAAACTTCCGGGGGCGACGATGACGATGCGGCGGGCATCGGCGCGCATGATGAGTTCGCGGATGTAGAGGCCCGCCATGATGGTCTTGCCCGCGCCGGGATCGTCCGCGAGGACGAAGCGGAGGGGCTGGCGCGGCAGCATGGATTCATAGACGGCCGTGATCTGGTGCGGCAGCGGGTCCACGTTGGACGTGTGGACGGCCATCATGGGGTCGAACAGGAAAGCGAGGTCGATGCGACGGGCCTCGACGGTGAGCTTGTAGGTTTCCCCGTCACCGTCGAACGACCAAGGAGCGCCCGTGGTGGCGAGGCTGATGTTCGCTTCGTCGGCACGGTTCAGCAGGCGCTCCTTGAGCGCACCGTCGGGCGTGCGGTAGATGACCTGCACCGCGCCGTCGGCAATGCGAACAACGGAGACGACGCTGCCGATGGCGGCGGGTTCAAGGCCGTTAAGTGCGAGGCCGGGGGTAAGGTCTTCGAGGCGGATCATAAGGACAGATTTGGTGGGCGAATCTCTACGACGCACCAAGCCAGATCTTAATTTTTTGCGCCATGAGTTTACGCCTCTGTCCGAGGAAATCGTCGTAGTTCGGAGATTTCGAGCGTCTTCCGCAGCGCGGTAAGGAGGTCGAGTTCGATGTTGTCAAAGATGCGCGACACGACGGGTAAGCGAATTTCGCGCTGTTGGGGTTACCCTTATTGCTGCGAACGTGGAAATCAGCTTCTGGCACTTAGCGTGTAGTGGCGGAATGCGTGTGCCCCTTCCCAAGTTCGCTTTGGAGACTACATCAAGCCAGCCGATGACTTCAGTGATGACTTTTAAGCAATCTCTAGCGTGCGCGAGAAATGCCGGGCCTTCCTGGTCGCGGTGCGAACTGATGTATTTGAGATATGTCTGCGCAAGCTTTAGGCCCAAACGATTTAACTCTCCACTCAACGCCCGCCCTTCCGCACTCCGGGGCATAGCACGACCTAACCGCACGACTTCAACCGAGAAGGCTTTTACGGAGATAGTGGTGTCGGACATGGCAGTGGGCTAATAGTCCGAGATCAAATAGAACCGAAGTGGGCGAAAAAATGCGTTGATCTCATTGGGGACTTCGAGACGAGGCAGCGCGCGGAGATTTGATCGCCCTCCAAAGATTATCTTTAAGGCGATTTTCGCGCGCATGTTTCGGGATTCCATGTGGGGATTAGGTATAAAGCCTATCTGACTCGCGCGGAACGGTGTGCAGGGTTTCCGGAGAGCCGGCTAGGCAAATCGGAAGAAAGCGGGCGGAACTCGACATCAGCGCAAAAAATTAACGGCGGGAGGCCTTGCGCTAACCCTCCGGACGGGTGGAGGAAGAATCAACGGCTTTAGGCCCGTTTCGATTTAGGAGCCCCTGCACCTTACCTCAACGAATTGACCACCTGAGCTATCATCGAAAGTGGTTCGGGAGTGGATAGCCGGTGGTCGTCGCCGACTACGATTAAATGGTCGGCAGCGAGCTTGCTGTTTAGCGCCAACTCTTGGCTGTCGCTGAATGGAATGATGTCATCATTCACCGAGTGGATAATGAATGAGTCGAGACTTACGGTATTAGCCGTTCCCCATTTTTTCCACGCCGGGGCAAGGAGAACGAGACCAGCGTGGCCGGAGTTGATCGCCATCGCTACCGCTCCACCGCGCGACGATCCAACGACGACGGCGGGCGAGTGCTGATCGAATGCAGCCTGCGCGATTCTTACAGATTCATCAAAGTCGTCCGCAGGCAGCGCCGGGTTGATAACGGTCCAGCCCTGTTCGGCGAGGTAGGTTGGCTTCGTGCCGCCGGGTTTGGATTCTTTACCGTGAAGAAAAAGGATGGTCATGGCGTTCACGCTCGTCGTTTCAGTTTACCTTTGAGCAGCGATTCGATTTTCCCCACTGCCACCAAAACTGTTTCAAGGCTGAATTGAGGGACAATACCGTCGGTCGATATCCAATTGAGATAGCTCGCTGATTCTGGCTTCACCCCAAATCTCTTCGCCACTAGGTAAGCTGTGAGTTCCGCCTCGGTTTCCTGGGTTTTGTAGCTCCGGTGCGAATGACCTTCAGCGATTCCCTTCACGGACCCGAGGTGACCGCAAAAAATGTGGCCAAGTTCGTGACAGAGTGTGGAGAATTTCTGTCCCGGTTGGTGATCAATATTAAGTTCAATTTTGAACGAGTCCTCTCCAGTCCGGAGAGCGTGGCCGGCCTTCATTACCTTGGCGGCTCGTTCTTCTACGAAAATGCGCTGCTTCACGCATCTAGCGAAAAAATCCACCAAGCCTTCGTGACAAAGATTTCCATCAACTCCGAATGCGTTTCCCCCAAGATTTCCGAGCGTCAATTGTGCGGGTAACTTTTCTCCATCCATATCGGAGATATCATAGACAAACCCAACCGGTCCGAAGGCTTTTAAGATTACTATCGGGCGGGCAGTCGCTTTGGGGAAACGATCCAATTCTTTCCAGTCAGTCGCACTCAAGACCGTGGTTGCATCCGGCCGCTGCATGTAAACCAACATCGCGTTGAATGGCGCCATCATTGGAAAACGTTCAACCATCTCTAATATTTGGACCACGCTCTCACGTGATCCGAGGCCGCGAACCACTTCGAGAAGGGTATCGAGAGCGCCGACATCGGCCGCCGATGGCCCTTCTTCCGGCAGGTAGAGATTCGCCAATTCAGACGGCATTTTACGACTTCCCCCAGTTCGACGCATCATCATCGGGTGCGCCGTTGTTGAGGTTTAGGAGGGGATAGGTGCCATTGCGCAACTGGCGCGCGAATCGGGTCGCGCTTATGCTTTGGACCACCGATAGGACCGCGAGTATAGCGGGTAAGATCGCCCACCACTTGAACCAATAGCCGCAGGCCGCTGTCAGTGCCGCATACGCCCAAAAGGCGTTGGCTTTGCTCTGTGCCGCTCTATCAAAGTCCTTTGCAGTGGCGGTGGATAAGTTGGTCATGATTGGGCGGAATGATTCATGTTTTACGGCATAACATGCCGTTCTTTAAATACCAGCTTTACGGCATGATAGGGCGTGGCCCGCCTTAGCACCTCACGCCAAATTAAAGCCTTCGGCGCGAACCTGCGTCGCGAGCGCGTGGCTCGGAAGGTAACACAGGAGCAGTTGGCGGAGCTTGCAGACTTAAACATTCGGACCCTCCAGAAAATTGAGGCAGGCGAGACCAACATTTTATTAACCACAGCCCAGCGCCTGCAGCTTGGACTTGGTTGTTCTTGGATCAGTCAGCTAAAAAAGGAAGAGAGCGCGAGCGAGCACTACGCGGGGCTTTTGGGCGTGAAAGAGCCTTGGCGGGTGTGCGCAGTGAATCGGCAACCGGAAGCGGAGAGGGTGACGGTGCGCA
>JBDNFZ010000859.1:0-2532 GCA_041689555.1 Opitutaceae bacterium
TGCGCCGCCGCCTGCTCGCCGCCGCCGCGATGGCGCTCGGCGTGGTCGCGCTCGCGCTCGGTTAACGGCGGACGCGCTCGACAGGGCGGCTCATCTCTCCGCAACCAAGCTGCTCCGCCCGCACGGTTTCCCGGCTCGGTTTCGTAAATGTAGGCCAGCCCGCTTGCGGGCGCGGTTCGGTTTCGTAAGCGTAAGCCAGCCCGCTTGCGGGCGCGGTATGGCGCGCGCAAGCGCGCGGGCCCACAGCCGCGCCGTTCGTGAAATCACACCGGAAAACCGCCGCCCCGCCCGGCGCGCCCCGCTTCTCGCATTGCCAGCGCGCGCCGCTCCGTCGCACGTTTCTCCATGCGCTCGCTCGTCCTCCCCGCCGTCCTCGCCGCCTTCGCGCCCGCCTCGGCCCTCTCGCAAATCCCCTCCGGCTTCCTCACTCCGTCGCCCGCACTCGCCGCTATCGTCGACGCCCCGGTCTCGCCCACCGTCAGCCTCAGTCCCGACAAGCAGATCCTGCTCCTCCTCGAGCGTCCCGCCGTGCCGCCGCTCGCCGAACTCGCCGAGCCCGAGCTCCGCCTCGCCGGTCTCCGGCTCAACCCCGCCACCAACGGCCCGAGCCGTGAGCCCTACTTCACCGGCCTCGCGCTCAAGCCCCTCGCCGGCGGCGCAGAACGCCGCGTCACCGGCCTGCCCGCCGGAGGCCGCATCGGCAACATCGCCTGGGCCCGCGACGGCCGCCACTTCGCGTTCAGCCTCACCCTTGACACCGGCATCGAACTTTGGATCGCCGAGACGACCTCCGCCGCCGCCCGCCGGCTCACCGCGCGCCCGCTCAACCTCGCCACCGAAACGCCGACTTGGCTCGACGCCTCCACCCTCATCGCCCCCTTCATCCCCGCTGACCGCAGCGCCGCGCCCGCTGCCCCGCGCCTGCCCGCCGGCCCCGTCATCCAGGAGAACCTCGGCGAGAAACGTCCCGCCCGCACTTTCCAAGACCTGCTCGCCAACGCCCATGACGAGGCGCTCTTCGATTACACCGCCACCGCCGAACTCGCTCTCGTCACCCTCGACGGCGCGGTCACTCCTGTCGGCCCGCGCGGGATTTTCAGCGGCGTCGCGCCTTCGCCCGACGGTCGTTTCCTCCTCACCCAAACCCTCCACCGGCCGTATTCCTACCTCGTGGCAGCCGGCCGTTTTCCTCTGAAAATCGCCGTCTTGGATCGCGCCGGTAAGCTCGTCCACACCCTCGCCGATCTGCCGCTCGCCGAGAACGTGCCGATTCCCACCGGCTCCGTCCGCACCGGCCCGCGCGGCGTGACGTGGCGCGCCGACGCCCCTGCAACCCTCAGCTGGATCGAGGCACTCGACGGCGGCGACGCCGGTCGTCCCGCCGAATTGCGCGACGCCTGGTTTACGCTCGCCGCGCCGTTCTCCGGCCCGCCCGTCCCGCATCATCGCTTCGCGCTCCGCGTCACCGGCCCGGTCATCTGGGGCGACGACGACCACGCGATCGTAAGCGAATTCTGGCAAAGGACCCGCGACGTCCGCACTTGGCTCGCCGCCCCCGGCAAGCCCGGTGCCGCGCCCACCCTCCTCTTCGCCCGCTCCTCCGAGGATCGTTACAAAAATCCCGGCACCCCCGTCCTCGCGCGCAACGCCTTCGGCCGGCTCGCCCTGCTGCTCAGCCCTGACCGCACCAAGCTCTACCTCGAGGGCGAGGGCGCCTCGCCCGAGGGCGACCAGCCGTTCCTCGACGAGTTCACGCTCGCGACCAAGGCCACCCGCCGTCTCTGGCGCTCCGCCGCGCCGCACTACGAGAGTTTCGTCACCTTCGCCGACGCCCCGCTCAACGTCGCCCTCACCCGTCGCGAATCCGTCGACGCCCCGCTCAATTACTTCCTGCGCAATCTCACCACCGGCGCGCTCACCCCGCTCACCGCCTTCTCCGATCCTTTTCCGGCCTTCGCCGCGGTCAAAAAGGAACTCATCCGCTACACCCGCGCCGATGGCGTCGCCCTTTCCGGCACGCTTTATCTCCCGCCCGGCTTCAAGCCGGCCGCCGGCCCGTTGCCCACCTTGCTCTGGGCGTATCCGCGCGAGTTCAAGAGCGCCGACGCCGCCGGCCAGGTCCGCGAATCGCCCTACCGCTTCATCCGCGTGAGCCCCTCCGGTCCGCTGCCATTTTTGCTCGCGGGCTACGCTGTGCTCGACAGCCCGTCGATGCCGATCATCGGCGAGGGCAAGACCGAGCCCAACGACACCTACGTCGCGCAGCTCGTCGCCGGCGCCAAGGCCGCGATCGACGAACTCGTGCGCCGCGGCGTCACCGATCGCGCCCGCGTCGCCGTCGGCGGCCACAGCTACGGCGCGTTCATGACCGCCAACCTCCTCGCGCACTCCGATCTCTTCCGCGCCGGCATCGCCCGCAGCGGGGCCTACAACCGCACGCTCACCCCGTTCGGCTTTCAGGCGGAGGAACGCACGCTCTGGCAGGCCCCCGAAGTCTACTCGGCGATGTCGCCCTTCAACCACGCCGACAAA
>JBDNFZ010000860.1:0-3332 GCA_041689555.1 Opitutaceae bacterium
AAGTTGTAGAGTTTGCCGGAGAAGTTGGCGGGATTGCCGTGGGTGAGATGGCCGCCGTGGCTGAGGTTCATGCCGAGGAGCTTGTCGCCGGGCTGGAGGACGGCGGCGTAAACGGCGGTGTTGGCTTGCGCGCCCGAGTGGGGCTGGACGTTGGCGTGGTCGGCGGCGAAGAGCTGCTTGGCGCGATCGATGGCGAGCTGCTCGATCCGGTCGACGAATTCGCAGCCGCCATACCAGCGTTTGCCGGGATAGCCCTCGGCGTATTTATTGGTGAGGACGCTGCCCTGCGCCTGCATGACGGCGGGATAGGTGAAGTTTTCCGAGGCGATGAGCTCGATGTGGCTCTGCTGGCGCGCAAACTCGGCCGCGAGTGCGGAGAAAACGGCGGGATCGAGCTGGGCGAGGGGCGTGGCGTTGAGCATGGCGGGTGCGAAGGGGAAAGGAATGAAGTGGAGTGGAGTGAAGTGCGGAAATGAAAAAAGGAAAGCCGTCGTGCAACAAGGCGCGGAAGCAAAGATTCTATCGTGTCAACGCCGTGATGGGCCCAGTGGCGCGCGGCCTGCGGCGCGGGTGTCCGACGGCGCGGCGCGGTGCGGCGCACGCGGCGGCCCGGGCGTAAGTAGGAGCAAATTTATTTGCGAGTTTACCGGGAGCGAGGCGCAGGGCGCGGGCGCGGATCGCAAATAAATTTGCTCCTACGGGGCGCAGGCGAGGGCCGCAGTCGCAGGCAGGCGGTCAGGTGTTTTTGGCGACGTGCTCTTTTAGAAACTCCACGAGGCTGGGAATGGCTTCGACCATCTCGTCGCGGGTGGCTTCGTAAAGCTTGAGCGGGCCGCCGTAGGGGTCGCCGATTTCCTTGTCGCCGCGTTGGGGCATGAACTCGCGAAACAGATGCACGTTGCGCGGTTGGGGCGTGATCGCGAAGTGGATCATCGCGCGATGGGACTCGGTCATGCCGAGGACGGCGATGGCGCCGCGCACAAGGTCTTCGGTGATGGCGCGGCTGCGGTGGCCGGAGATATCGAGGCCGACTTTTTTCAGGGCGGCGACGGAATTGGTGCTCACGGCATCGCCGTCACGACCGCCGACGCCGGCGGAAATAATTTCGAGCGAGCGCAGGGGTTCGGATTGGGCGGCCAGGGCGTGTTTAAGGAGGGCGGCCGCCATCGGGCTGCGGCAGATGTTGGCCGTGCAGACGACGAGGATATATCCGGGCTCGGGCATCGTGGTGGGAAGTGCGGATTGCGGAATGCGGAGGGCGGAGGGCGGAGTGCGGAGTGCGGAGGCCGGAACTGGCGAGGACTTGGTCGAGATGAGGGGATAGGGTTTTGGGGGAAAGGCAATCCGGGGGCTCGGCGCGGCAGGGGCGTTTACGGGGACGGAATCCTTTTCAAGGCAAGCAGGGCGCGGTGAAGGTGAACGGCGCGTTGAAGGACCGCGTCGATCAACGGCGGCGGGGCGGAGGGCGCGGGAACGACCGGTTCGGGGTCGGGCGTTGGGGCGCGGGCGGGCAGGCGTTCGGCGACGAGCTTGGCCTCGTCGTAGCGCGGTTTCTCAAGCGGCGGAGCGATGAGCGCGGCGAGGGCGGTGCCATTTTCCAAGGCGTCGTAGGCGCGGCGTTCTTCGGCGGGGTCGACGGGCAGATCGATGTCGGGGGTGAACCCGGCGGAGGCGACGCCAAGGACGACAAGACCGGCGGCGTCGTCCCGCGCGGCGAAGGCGGAGCGGATGGCGGGGCCGGTGGCCGCATTGGCGAGGAGGAAAATCGGGGAGCGCGGGGCGGCGTGGAACTTGAGCGAGGCGGCGAGAGCGGTGCCGGCATTGGCGTCGCCGGTGGCGTAGCGGAGATCGAGGACGAGGGGGCGCGGTTTTGCGGGCGAGGCCGAGGGGAGGTCGCCGGGAAGGGTGTGGGCGCGGTGGTAGGCGAGGCCTTGGCCGAGATCGAGGGCGAGGGGCGCGGCGGTGGAGGCTCGGAGCAGCGAGAGAAAGATTATGAGAACGAGGGAAGAGAAAAAAGGTTTCATCGGCGGTCCAGTTGGCGGGCGCCGATGTCGCGGCGGAAATACTTGGTGGCGCAGGCGACCAGGTCGCAGGCGGCGTAGGCGCGGTCGGCGGCGGCGCGGAGGGTGGGGCCGAGCGCGGTGACGCCGAGAACGCGGCCTCCGGCGGTGACGAGGCGGCCGGCGGAATCCGTGGCGGTGCCGGCGTGGTAGATGGTCGTCGCGGTCGGGAGGGTGGCGGGCGCGGGGAGGGTGATGACATCGCCTTTGGGATAGGCCTCGGGGTAGCCGCGGGCGGCGATGACGATGCAGACGGCGTATTCGGGACGGACGGCGAGCGGGCCGACGGCGGGGAGTCGGCCCTGCGCGGCGGCCCAGAGGAGTTGCAGCAAATCGGTGGCGAGGCGGGGGATCACGACTTGGGTTTCGGGATCGCCGAAACGGGTGTTGTATTCGATGACGCTCGGGCCGGCGGGTGTGAGCATGATGCCGATGAAAAGCGTGCCGCAAAACGCGATGCCCTCGGCGGCGACGGCTGCGACGGAGGGGCGGACGATTTCGTTTTCGATCCGGTCGAGGAGGGCGGGAGTGACGACCTCGGCGGGCGAGTAGGCTCCCATGCCGCCGGTGTTGGGGCCTGTGTCGCCGTCGCCGATGCGTTTATGATCCTGCGAAGTCGGCAAGATGACGTAATCGCGGCCGGAGACGACCACGAGGATCGAGGTCTCTTCGCCGAAGAGGCAGTCCTCGATCAGGAGCCGGCTGCCGGCGGCGCCGAATTTATTGCCGGCGAGCATGTCGTGCACGGCGGCCTCGGCCTCGGCGACGGATTGGGCGACGATCACGCCTTTGCCGGCGGCGAGGCCGTCGGCCTTGACGACGACGGGCAGCGAGCGGGTGTGCAGGTAGGCGAGGGCGGGTTCGGTCTCGCTGAAGAACGCGGCGGGGGCGGTGGCAATGCGGTGCTTGAGGAGGATCTGTTTGGTGAAAATCTTTGAGGCTTCGAGGCGGGCGCCGTCGGCGCCGGGGCCATAAACGGGGACGCCGAGGGCGCGGAGACGATCGGCGAGGCCGAGGGAGAGCGGAACCTCGGGGCCGACAACTACGAAGGCGATCTGCTCCTGTTGCACGAGGGCAAGCAGGCCGGGGATGTCGTCGGAAGGAACGGGAAAACACGGGACCTCGGCGGCGATGCCGGCGTTGCCGGGCGCGCAAATGACGCGGGGCGCGGCGGGGGATGCGAGGAGGGCGCGGACGAGGGCATGTTCGCGTCCGCCGGACCCGACGACGAGGAGGGAGCGGGGTAAATTCGGAAGTGAAGCCGCGGACATC
>JBDNFZ010000861.1:0-5808 GCA_041689555.1 Opitutaceae bacterium
ACGGAACGCGGGCGGATGTGAGATCGCGCGGGCTCGGGGTCGGCGTAGGAGCCTGCTTGCAGGCGATGGGGGTGGTTATGGGGTTGGCGGCGGTGATGGGGTTGGCGAACGCGGGCGGGTGTTGGATCGCCTGCAAGCAGGCTCCTACGGGGGAAAATTTTCAGAGCAGCCACTCTGGATAGGGGCGGTCGGCTTCGAGGTGGTCTTTGAACCATGACCAGTCGGCTTCACGGCAAAAATACCACGGCCAACGGTCGGTTCGCGCGCGGAGTCCGGCACGATAGGGGTTGAGGAAAATATAAAGAAAAAGGGCGATGCGGTCTTCTCCCTCGCGCACCCGGTGGTCGTAGAAATCGCGTTCCCATGCGAGCGCCGGGTCCAGGCTAAGCAGGGATGGTTTGGTTTTGGATTTTAGACGGGCGATGGATTTTCCCAAGGCGAGGCGCTCGCCGAGAACGACGAGGGCATGGACGTGGTCGGGCATGACGACCGCGCAGCGGAGTTGCCAGGTGCGGTCGGCATCGAGGGCGCTTAGTTCTGTGAGGATGGCCGAGGCTGCGGCGGGTGAGGTCAGCCCGGTGCGCCGGTCTTCGGTGCAGAGAGTCAGAAAATATTCCTCGTGAGGAATCGAGACGCGACCTCGGCGAAGGGCGGCATGGCCTTTGGTCGGGTCGCGCATTTGGGGTGGATGGGTGGGGGTGGGGCGGGTGGCCGGGGTTTCGGAATCGCCTGCAAGCAGGCTCCTACACCTGAGATCCTACACCTGAGATCCTACGACTGGGAAAAGGCGGGGAGCTTTACGAGCTTGCCGCCGGCGAGGGCGGATTCGTGGGCGCAGAGACCGACGCAGGTCCAATTGGCGGATTTCTGGGCGTTGGGGTAGCACTCGCGGCCTTCGACGAGCGCGGTGAGGAACTCGTGCGCAAGGTGCGGGTGCGAGCCGCCGTGGCCGGCGCCTTGCGTGAAGCTGAGGTGAGTCTTCTTGCCGAGGTCGAAGACGCCTTTCGTCGTGAATTTCTGAATGCCCTTGGGCAGGCGCTTCGCGTAGTCCGGCACGGTGATCTTCTTCGGGATTTTGTGCTCGGCGAGTTTCGCCGTGTGGAGGACGTGGGGCTCGCCTTCGACCAGCGACCACTCGAAGGATTTCTTCGTGCCGTAGACGTCGATGCTCTCGCGGTATTGGCGCGCGGTGTCGAAGAGCGAGCGGATGATGCGCGCGGTGAGATCGGAGTCCTTGAACTTGATGTGCGCGGTCTCGACGGCGAAGGGGGAGCCGTAGTTTTGTGCGAGTTCCGGGCGGATGGTGCCGGAGCCGAAGCAGGAGACGTATTCGGCGGTCGCGTCGGTGAGCGCGAGCATCGGGCCGACGCAGTGCGTGGCATACCACATCGGCGGAAGGCCGGGCCAGTAGTTGGGCCAACCGTCCATGTCCTGCTGGTGGCTCGCTTGGAGGAACTGGATTTTGCCGAGCTCGCCCCGGTCGTAGAGTTCTTTGACGTAAAGGTATTCGCGGGCGTAGACAACGGTCTCCATCATCATGTAGCGAAGGCCGGTTTTTTTTGTGAGGGCGACGATGGTTTTGCAGTCGGCGATGGAGGTGGCCATCGGGACGGTGCAGGCGACGTGTTTGCCGGCCTTGAGGGCCTTGATGGTCTGCGCGGCGTGATCGGGAATCGGGGTGTTGATGTGGACGGCGTCGATCCCGGGGTCTTTGAGGAGTTCGTCGTAGTCGGTGTAGCCCTTCGGAATGTCGAAGGCATCTTGGATGGCTTTCAGTTTCTTCGGGTCGCGTTGGCAGACGGCGACGAGGTGGGCGTCAGGGTGGGCTTGGTAGATCGGAATGAACTCGGAGCCGAAACCGAGACCGATGATGGCGATGTTGATTTTTTTGCTCATAGGGAAGGATGGATAGATGCGGGAAGAGGGAAGGTTGGAAAACGGAGCGCCAGCGAGCTGGCGGCCTACGGGGACGCGATGCGGTTACTTCAGAGTTTGGAGGAAGGCTTCGATGTCGGAGATTTCCTGCGGGCCGAAGATGTCGCCCGCGGGTGGCATGGGCGAGACGGTGTATTGCTCGAAGCCTTTCGCGATGACCTTGCTCGGCTCCATCAGGCTTTCGTGGATGTAGGCGGCGGTGGCGCGAGAGGCGAGGCCGTCGAGGGCCGGGCCGACAGCGCTGCCTTGGCCGTTCACAGCGTGGCAGAGGACGCAGGCGGCGGGGTGTTTGTAGAAGAGCTGCTCGCCGCGTTTGGCATCGGCGAGGATGAGCTTGTCGGGATCGTCGAGCGGGATGAGTTCGAGCAGGCGAACGTCGTCGATCCGGACCTCGCCTTTGCCGAAGAAGATCAGGCTGATGCTGGCCTGCGTGCGGCTGCCGCTGTTGAAATCGGTTTCGATCTCGGCCCAATCGGAATCGCGGCGGCGGATGATGTCGGTCTCGGCCTTGCCCAGGGTCTCGCTGAAGTTGATGCGGCCTTGGAGGTTCTTGGTTTTGATCCAGCCGGTGAGGCGATACTGCGTGTAGGGCTTCACGGGCACCTCGGTGTAGAGGCTGGTATCGGCGTCGGCGGTCGTCGCAACCCGCACGGAATGCGCGCCCCCGTGGAACTCTTTTTCGCCGCTCGTGAGGCTCCAAGAGGTGATTTTGTTGCCCTCGCGATTGCCGAGGTCGCGACGTTTCCAGCCGACGGGGAGGCCATTGGTGCCGGCGCTTTCAAAACCGGAATCGGCGATGAGATTGTCGCCCGTGCGATACAGCGCGGCACCGTGGATGCGGCCGAGAATGCGGGTGGCTTCCCCGAGCCATTCGTCGGCTTGGTTGGCGGGATTGCGCACGAGATTGGCGACGACGGACTGGATTTGTTTCGTCTCGGAGAATTCGGCGAGCTTCACGAGCGCGGCCAATTTCGTGAGCGAATCGGGATCGCTGACGACGGAACTGGCGAAGAAAAGCGCGACCGACTTGGCGTCGGAGTTGAGCGCGCGGACGGCGTTGCGGCGGACGGCGGCGTCGGCGTTGACCAACGCGGCGCGGTGGGTCGCTTCGTCGAGTTGACCGAGGCCGTGAAGGCTCCAGAGCGCGTGAATCGCGGTGATGGGCGCGCCGGCGAGGACGCCTTGCTTGAGGGCGGGCGCGGCGTCGGTGCGTTTGCTTTCGACGAGCAGGCGTTGGGCGGTGAGGCGCCAGAAGGGACTGCCATCGCCGAGGGCGGAAACGAGCCGGGCGGTCGTGGCGCCTTGGAGCGACGTGATCGCGGCAGGCTTGGCCTTGTCCCAGACGACGCGGTAGATGCGACCGCGGGTGTGGTCGCGCAGTGGATTCTCGTGCGCACCGCCCGCTCCGGTTTTCGAGGCGTAGCCGCCGCGCTCGAGACTCGGCGTGGGATTGTGCTGAATGATGAAGTTCTGCCAGTCGGCAAACCACACGGCACCATCGGGACCGACTTCAGCAAACACCGGTGACATCCATTCGTCGCTGCTGGCGACGAGATTGAAGCCGTCGTTGGCAACGTAGCCTGCGCCGTCACGCTGTACATCAAACAGCGCGATGTTCTTCATGGTCGGCTCGCAGATCATGGCCTTGCCCTGGAGACGCGCCGGCAAGCGATCGGAATGGATGAAGGCGGTGCCGGCGGCGGCGGTGTATCCACCAAAGACATCCACCTGGCGATAATTGGGCGTGATGGTGTGGGTTTTGTCCTCGGTGTTGATCCGTTTCGCCGTCATCGCGCGGACGCCCTTGGGCACAATCGAAGCGGGAATGCCGCCGAAGAAAATGGGCGCGTTATTTGCGGTGCCGCCGAATTGATCGCCGAATTGGTTGATGCTATGTCCCCACGAGTTGTTGGTGAACTGATGAAGAAATTCGAGGGCGGAGCCGTCCGCCTTGAAACGATACGTCCCCATGCTGAATTGTTTTTCCACGCCGCCGACCGTGCCGCGAAAACCGGAGTATCCGACGCAGCCATACAACCAGTTGTCATAGCCGTAGTGGAGGTTGTTGGCTTGGGCGTGCGTGTCGTTGATGCCCCAGCCGGTCATGATCTCTTTGCGCTCGTCGGCTTTGTCGTCGCCGTTGGTGTCCTTGAGAAAGAGGAAACGCGGTGACTGTGCGACCACGATGCCGCCGTTCGTGAAAACAAAGCCGGTTGGGATGTTCAAGCGGTCGGCGAAGATCGTGAACTTGTCCGCGCGGCCGTCGCCGTTGGTGTCTTCGCAGATCTTGATGCTATCGTTGCCGAAGCCGTCGGGTTTGACGTCGTGGGGATAGTCGCGGGTTTCGGCGACCCACAGGCGGCCGCGTTCGTCCCACGCCATAAAGATCGGCTTGGCGATGTCGGGTTCGGCCGCGAAAAGTTCGAGCCGCAAGTCGGGCGCGACTTGCGTGCGCTCGACGCTGCCTTTGATGCTGAAAGGTGTTTGGAGAGTAATCGGCTGCGGGCGTTTTTCGTAGTTCGCGATGGTTGCGCTCGGCTCGCGTTTTTCCGGCTCGCGCTGAGCGAGAAACTTTTCCCAAGCGGCGACGCGGGCGGGGGCGGTGGCGGCGAGGAGCTTGGGTTTGGCGAAAAGCACGAAGTCGGTGGAAGCGGGATCGCCGAGGGCGGAGGCTCGGAGTTGTTTCGCCGACGGGACGGAGGCGAGTGCGACGGCAAACGTAGCGGTTGGAGCGTCGAGGATGACCACGTCGAACTTGGCGACGAAGTCGGGCGTGGCGGCGGCGGGATCCGACACGTAGTCGAACCAGATCGCGTCGCGTCCGAGGTCACGCATGAGAGCGTGGGCGGTCATGCGCGGCCCGCGCTCGGCGGTGCCGAGGTAGAGCACGCGAAGCGGATTCGCCGCAGTGTGGAGCGTGAGCGAGAGAAAGAAGGAAAAGAGCAGAGCGGGTTTCAACGGGTTTAAGGCGGGAATGGTCGCTTCGAAGTGTGGAAGAGATGATGAGGGTGAAGGGAAATGCAGTTTTGATGGGTTCTGCCGGTTCCTTCGGCACGCGGACAGATGTGCACGTGGAGGAAAGCTCAGACGGACTCATGCAGGCGGATCGAACGACGAAAGACACGAATCACACGAAAGGAACACATCGGCCGCTCCGGCCCTAAGGATATCGCTCCGCCTAAACGGTGAAGGGATCTTCTGCAGCAAACCGCAGAGGGCTTCAATCGGATCCTTGGCGGGAGATCGGTCTCGTGGGAATCCCTTCTGCATCGGTCCGGACCAAACGTGGCGTGGACGGATTCCTTGCCGGGTCGGGGAGCGGCTTAGGATCGCGGCGAAAGTGCCGAACATCGCTATCCGGAGAGAGCGTCCGGAGGTTCGGGACATAACCGTGGTGTAGATAAGCAGCATTCAGTCTTGGGCTTTCTTCGCCTTGGCGGGAGGGGGCGGGGTGAATTCGGGACGAGCCGGATCGTGATTGGGGTTGGGCGTGGGCATCTGCGCGCCGACTTCCTTCCGCCAAGCGTGGAGGCGGGTGCGGAGTTCGTCGGCTCTCTTCGGCTGCGCGGCGGCGAGATCACGTTTCTCCCCGATGTCGTCGCGGATGTTGTAAAGCTCGACATGCATGTCGTTGAAAAACTCGACGAGCTTGAAATCGCCGGCGCGAACCGCTCCATACGGCATCGCGCCGCCAAGCTGGTAGTGTTGGTGGTGCGGGTAGTGCCAGAACAGCGTGTCGCGAGGAGGCGGTGCCGCCGGATCGCGCAGCAACGGGGTGAAATCGACGCCGTCGATCGCGGTGCGCGCGGCACTGACGGGCAGCCCCGCCATTTCCACGACGGTGGGAAACACGTCCATCGTGATCAACGGTGC
>JBDNFZ010000862.1:0-4017 GCA_041689555.1 Opitutaceae bacterium
GCCGTCAAATACTGGCGCCTCCTCGGCGAGGGCTACGACTGCGCCTTTGGCAGTCGGTTCATCAAGGGCGGAGTGGTCATCGACTACCCGCGGGTCAAACTCCTCGTCAACCGCCTCGCCAATTTCCTTGTGCGCGTCGGCTTCACCATCCCGCTCAACGACACCACCAACGCCTTCAAAGCCTACCGTCGCACCGTCATCGACGGTTGCCGCCCGTTTCTCGCCCCGCATTTTAATCTCACCGTCGAGATGCCCCTCAAAGCCATCGCCCGCGGCTACACCTTCACGATCACCCCCATCTCCTGGCGCAACCGCAAATTCGGCGAGGCGAAGTTAAAAATCAAAGAGATGGGCAGTCGCTATTTTTTCATCTGCGCCTACGTCTGGCTGGAAAAGTATTTCAGCCGGGGCGACTACCGTCGCCGTTCGTAACTCGCACCGTCACACAATCCTCACTTTTCCTCTTAAATCGGGACTCGACATACATCGGTCGGACAGAACCTTCACTTCTTCACCATTCGCCACTTATGACCACCACACCAAACCACACTCGGGGCTTCGTTCGCGGCTTCATCCGCGTCGCCTGCCTTGTCCTCGGTCTCACGCTCGCTCCGGCGGCGTTCGCCCAAGGCATAACCTCCAGCGCGATCACCGGCTTCGTCACCGACAAGCAGGGTAAACCCGTCGCCGGCGCCGCGATCAGCGCCTTGCACGAACCGTCCGGCACGCGCGCCAACACTGTCTCGCGCGCCAACGGTCAATACACTCTCACCGGTCTCCGCGTCGGCGGCCCGTTCACAGTCACCGCCTCAGCCCAGACCCTCGTTGCCGAACCCCAACGCGAGATCTACCTCGGGCTCGACTCTGCCCAGGAGGTCAGCTTCCAGCTCGCGGCCGAGATAGTGAAACTCGACGCATTCAACGTCTCCGGATCCCGTGACACGACCTTCGACTCCGGAAAAATCGGCTCCGGCAGCAGCTTCAGCGACAGCGATATTGCCAACACCGCATCCGTCCGCCGTAACGTCCAGGACGTCGCCCGGCTCGACTCCCGCCTCACTCTCAACTCCCTCGACCAGGGCGGCCAGCTTAGTGCCCAGGGCCAGAATTTCCGCTTCAACTCCTTCCTCATCGACGGTGTCCAGGCCAACGATTCCTTCGGCCTCAACAGCAACGGCGTTTCCTCCCTCCGCAGCCCCATCCCGCTCGACGCCGTCCAATCGCTCAGCATCGATCTGTCGCCCTATGATGTGCGCCGCGCCGGCTTCACCGGGGCCCTCATCAACGCCGTGACTAAGAGCGGCTCCAATAAATTCTCCGGTTCCGCCAACTATGAGTTCACCGATCAGGACAGCCGCGCCAAGAACCCCATCACCGGCACCAAGGATGTGTTCGAGGAGCGCTCCTTCAACTTCGGTATCGGCGGCCCAATCGTCCGCAATAAACTCTTTTTCTATTTGAATTACGACGACTTCAAACGCGAGGCCGCCCCGCCCACCGCCAACTTCGTCCCCGATTTAACCCAGCTAGCCGCCATCGTCGCCCGAGCCAAGGTCCTCGGCTACGACGCCGGCAGCCTCGATGCCGCAAGCGTTGCCAAACAAAAAACCACCATCGGCAAGGTCGATTGGAATATCTCCGAAGGCCAGCGCCTTTCCTTCACCTATCGCAAAAACGACGGCACCGAACCTATCTTCCCCAGCTTCACCAACACCAACCAGACCTCCCTTAGCAATTACTGGTATCAGCAGCCGCGCGTCACTACCAGCTACACCGCCCAGCTCTTCAGCACTTGGACACCTGATTTCCGCACCGAAGCCACGGTCGCCTACACCGAATACGTCGGCAGCCCGAAAAACAACGGCACGCCCTTCCCTCAGGTCACCGTCAACGGTTTGACCGGTATCCGCCGCGACACCGGCGCCACCCTCACCAACGGCAGCGTCGTCCTCGGCACCGAACTCTCCCGGCAGTTTAATTTCCTCACGACGAAAAACACCAACGGCAACATCGTCGGCGAATACTCCCTTGGCGACCACACATTCACCTTCGGCGGCGAGGCCGATCAGACGAAATACACCAACCTCTTCGTTCAAAATCTCAACGGCACCTACACGTTCAACAACATCGCCGCAGGGCCCACTGGACTGGCCAATTGGCAGTCCGGCACCAACATTACCAACTACACCGCCGCCGCTCCTTTCGCGGGCCGCTCGATCACCGAAGCCTATGCCCTTTGGAAATACGTGGGCTACGGTGCTTTCATCCAGGATACTTGGAAGCCGAACGCCCAGCTCACCGTCAACGCCGGTCTCCGTCTCGACTATCCCTACGTCCCGGAAAAGCCGCCCTACAATCCCGCCTTCGAAACCGCCTTCGGTCGCCGCAACGATACCACGAACAGCGGCAACTACACCATCGCTCCGCGACTCGGCTTCAACTACGGGCTCAAAACCGTCCGCAAGACACAGATTCGCGGCGGCATCGGCCTTTTCCAAGGCCGGAATCCCGCCGTCTGGATATCCAACGCCTATTCCAACGCCGGTGCTATCGGCAATGTCACCACAGCCAATACCACCGGTATCCCAGGCCTCGCCTTCGAGCCCAATCCCGCCAAACAGCCCGTGCCCGCAGGTGTGCCGCCCGCACCCAACATCAACATCACCGACAAAAGCTTCGTTCAGCCCTCGCTCTGGAAGGCCAACCTTGGTTTCGACCACAACCTTCCCTTCCTCGACTTGGTCTTCTCCGTGGAATTCAACGCCACCGAGACCTACAAGGGCGTCGCTTGGGAATTCCTCAACTATCTCCCCGCGACCACCGGCCCCGCCACCACGCCCGACGGCCGCGTCCGCTACGCCGGCAGCATCACCAGTCTACAGGCCGGCAGCCCCGCTATTTCCACGGTCGGCCGCCGCCGTGTAACCACCTTCGCCGATGTCTTCCTGATGAAGAACGTCAACAAGGGCGACTCCCAGTTCTCCACCCTATCGCTGAACCGGCCCATGAAGAATCGCTGGTCCGCCGGGGTCTCTTGGAGCCGGGGCGAAGCCAAGGAGATCAGCCCCGCCACCTCCTCCACCGCCTTCTCCAACTACAACCTGCGCGCCACCTACAATCCCAACGAAAACGTCGCCTCGATCTCCAACACCAGCACCCGCGACAAGATCGTGGCCACCGCTGCCCGCCAATTCGAGTTCATCAAGGGTTACAAGACCACCGTCGCCATGGTTTACGAGGGCCGCACCGGCCGCCCCTACAGCTGGGTCTTCCGCGGCGACGCCAATGGCGACGGCTTCACGAACAACGATCTCTTCTACGTTCCAACCGGCCCGGGCGACTCTAAGGTCCGCTTCGACAATGCAGCCGAGCAAACCGCGTTCTACTCCTACGTCGCCGCAACCCCGGGCCTCAACAAATACGCCGGCCGCGTCGTCCCGCGCAATGCCGACACCATGCCTTGGGTCAACACCATCGACCTCAAGCTCACGCAAGTCATCCCGGTCTACAAGAGCGTCACCACCGAACTCTACCTCAACGTAGTTAACATCGCCAACCTGATAGACAAGAAATGGGGCATCCTTGAGGAGGTGAACTTCCCCTACCGTCGCGCCGTGGCCGGCACCAACTACGAAGCCGCCGCCAACGGCGGTGCGGGCCAATACGTTTACACCTTCAGCCCGAACACCCTCGACGGCCTCAGCACCATTGCCGACGACACCCCCGCCTCCCGTTGGCAGGTCCTTATGGGCGTCCGCGTGAAGTTCTAGCCCGGATATTTCATACGCGATCCAGTTTTGCGAGGCTGAGCGAAGTGGGCGGGTAAAAACGGCTGGCCCGCGACGATTTTTACGGCCGAACGGGCGAAGCGCCGCGGCGGAGCCGTTTTCGCCGATCCCAATGACGATTTGCGCGCCAAGGGTGCAGGCTCCGCCAAAATCGGCGAGGGCCTCGCCGGTTTCGTGTGCGGGTGGGCGCCGGTTTCAGCCGTCCGTCGGCGCCAGCCGCATCAGCCGC
>JBDNFZ010000863.1:0-3844 GCA_041689555.1 Opitutaceae bacterium
GCCGTTGCCCCAAGCGACGGCGTTGATGCGGGTGCCGGCGGTGCGGCGTGCGGTCCAAGTGATCGCGTCGGGCGAGGTGAGGATGAGGCCGCTCTCACCGACGACGACCCAGAGGCCGCTGCCGCCGGGGGTGCCGTAGCCGGCGCCGACGAGCCAGCGCGTGGGAAAGCCGGAGGCGCGAGACGTCCACGCGGCGCCGTCGGGCGAGGTGAGGATGGTGCCTTGCTCGCCGACGGCGACCCACTGGCCGGCGGATTGGGCGAGGCTCCAGAGCGGGACGGTGACGCCGGAGGTGCGGGGCGTCCACGTCTCTTGGGCGCGAAAGGTGGTTGCGAGAAGCAGGGTGGCAAGAAGGCCGATAAGGGATTTCATGTGAGGGATACGGCGGATTAGCGGAAGCAGCGCGCGGGCGCGGAGTCGGGCGGAACGAGGCGCGGAGCGAGGACTTGAGCGGAAGATGAGTTCACCGTTGGCCATGATGACAAGCGAGGAGCGCGGACCCGCCAGCGGGGTAGAAAACAAAAAGACAGCAGTTCCTCGGATGGTGAAGCGGGAATGGACTCGGTGGTCTTGTTTTGCGAAACGACCCGGGCGCTACCGCTTCTTGAGGCGATAAAGGAAAATCTCCGTTGGCGTCAGGAGGCCCTCTTGGGCTTCGGCGAAGGGCTTTCGGCGCGCTTTGGTGCGAGCGTCTCCAGCCAATCGCTCAAGCTGATCAACCGCTTGCTTTCAATCTGGCGCGCCACTTTCGAAAAGGAGGACTCCGACCGGTCGGATTTAGTCGAAGACGATCCGTAGGCGGAGAGCAGTCCGGCTGTGCTGATATGCACGACGTGTTTGAAAACGTGGCTGTTGGCCTGGCGTCGGTCGCAAAGTGCGTTGAGGCGGGCGGGATCGAATTCGTTGGTGAGCAGGTAGTGGTCGAACCCGCGCCCGTCCCGATCAAACCGGATGTATTCTTGGAAATCATCCCAAAGCTGGTCTTCACGGTCGGCGCGGACCGACCACTTGACGTTCACGAGCGCTGGGCGGGGCCAACGGGGATGTTCGATGACGAGATCGACCTTGGTGGCCTTGTCCTTAGCGCCCGGCGCGTAGAACCCATGGATGCCGGCAACGCTGGTGCGGGTGCGAACTTTGAGGGTCGGGTGAATCGCGGAGATCGTCTCGGCAAGAACGTCTTCGAAGCCTTCTCCCAGAAGATTCTTCCGCTTGTTTTCCTGCTTCCAGTATTCGCGCAGACGCTGGCCCAGACGTTCCAGCACCTCCGGCGGAGGCGTGGCCGCGAAATACGGCGCAAGCACTTCGAGGATGATTTTCTCCATTTCCGGGTCGGTGCCCGGCAACGGGAACGCGGTCGGTTTGAAGGCGGATCGCTCGCTAGCGCCCTTGGATTGCTGCGCTTCGCGAAGGGACTCGATTTGAAGGAGGTAGACGGCGAGTGCCCGGTGAAAAAGCCAGTCCAGCGAGTCTTTGAGCGTGATTGGGTCGCAGCCGAATGCCTTGGCGAGCCAAGCGTGGAAGGCGAGTGAACGGGCATACCATGGCTTCCCGGGCTGGGATTTATCGCTCTCGTAGCAATGCGCCAAGCCGGTGCTGGCATCGATCCAGAGCAGGAGGCCGTAAACACGGAGCCACGCGGAGGAGGCCGTGGGTTTGCCCATCGCCGAAAAGAAATCTGCGATCAGCTTGCGTCGGTTTTCCGCGCCAAAGGGTGTTGAACCCAATGGGACGGAGCGGAGCGATTCGGTCATCTTAAAAAGGGGTTTCGTTTGAGGGTTTTTCGGATTGGCGCGTAGTGGCGGAATCCGGAAG
Source organism: Opitutaceae bacterium (assembly GCA_041689555.1). Classification (GTDB taxonomy): domain Bacteria; phylum Verrucomicrobiota; class Verrucomicrobiia; order Opitutales; family Opitutaceae; genus Tous-C4FEB. The sequence continues at coordinate 1,816 of JBDNFZ010000863.1, forward strand.
CAAAAGCTCCTTAAAGGCCGTGGCCACGGCCCGAGCTAGGAGGGGAGGAACGGCGTTTCCGACTTGGCGATAGCGGGAGTGCGCGCCGCCGCCGTCGATCCTTCCGGCGAGCGGGCCCTTACGCGGGTCCGTGGCGATCACAAACCTGTCGGGGAAAGATTGAATGCGGGCGAATTCTCGAACCGAAAGCGCCCGATTCATCGAGTAGTGGTAGGCTGAATCCGCCTTGGTGTTGAGCGTCCAGGCCCAGACGCCGGGATGAAGTTTTCTGTAGGCGTAGAAATGTCGGCGAGAGAGAAGGCCCGTGCCGTTGTCCTGTCCCCAGCGTTTGTCCGAGAGGTAGCGTTTGAGGAGCGAGGGAGGCAGATCGCGATGATTGCCGCCCTGGGGTATGCTTTGCAGGCGAAGCGCGGTGTCGGGGTTTATGCGCGGGACGCGAACATTGGCGACCTGATCGTTGTTGGTCTCACGCATCCAAGCCTGATAGGCGGATTCGGGGGGCGGCAAGCGGTCGTAAGAAATGGTGTCGTCGCGCCCGCCGATTGGCAGATCGCGCAGGTCGGAGATCGCCTGTGCGACAGTGACGATCCGCATATTGGCGGGGTCTTCGAGAATGCTATTGAGAGAGGAAGCCCAAAGCGTATCCGTGGCCTCGATCTCGTAGCGTGCGGGGCTTTTGCCGTTGCGGCGCGCGAGCGCCATGGCGGCCGTGACGCCGGTGCCATGGAGGAGGGGCGGCTCAAGATTGAGCGTGGAGCGCAGGCCGAGAAAAAGGAGACGCTTGCGCGATTGCGGCACGTTGAAATCGGCCGCGTCGACGACTTGAGAACGAACGCGGTAGAGACCGCCGAGGGTAAGGTCTTCCAATATCTGCTCGCGAACGCCCATTTGATCCATGCCGGTGACATTCTCCATCAGGAAGGCGTGGGGCGAGGACTCGGCGATGACGCGAACAAATTCGCGATAGAGGGAATTTTTAGGGTCGTCGATGAGGCGCGAATGGTTGCGCACTTGGGAGAATCCTTGGCAAGGGGGTCCGCCAATCACCACATCGGCCCGTTTAGCCAAAGCCAGCGTGCGTTCGCGCACATCGGCTTGGCGCAGGTCACCGCAGATAGCCTCGGACGACGGGAAATTTACGGCGAAGGTCGCGAGGGCGTCGGGATCAATATCGACGCCGCCGAGGCTTTGAAACCCCGCCAGACGGAATCCCTCGGCGAGACCGCCGGCCCCGCAAAACAGGTCCATGGTTTTGAGCGGACGACCGCCAACGTCAGGTCCGCCAGTCCTTGTGGATATGGATGCCGGCACAGGGGATTTGAGAGCCGCTTGTTTCCGCTTGGAGGTCATGTCATCGATGTCGAAACCGTGAGAGGTGCGGCAGGAGAGTCCAGCTCGGTTCACAAGTCGGAGGATCGAGAGTTATCTGAAAAAGCAGCACCGAGAATGGCGATCAGGGGCGCAGGTGGCGGGAGAAGAACTCCGCGACGCGGGTTTGGAGGCGGAGGCGGACCAAGGGGTCGCTGCCGCCGGCGAAGTGGGTGTCGAGCATGGGGAGGAATTCGTAGGGCTTGCCGGCAATGAAGAGCGCGTCGCAGAGCCGGAGCGTGTGTTGGGCGTAGACGTTGTCGTCGGTGAGGCCGTGGATGAGGAGGAGCGGGCGTTTTAAATCGGAGGCTCGGCGTCGACATCGGTGTCGGTAGGGGCGACGTCGAGGAAAATGAGGAGGCCTTGGTCGATGGCGGCGATACGGGCGTCGGCGGTGTTGACGCTGTCGGAGGAAACGCGTTGGAGGACGGCGCGCATTAAGTAATAGGGGTAAGCGGTTTAAGAAGGGTAAGAGGAGTAAGGACGGAAGGGGCGCAAAAAAGGGCGGACTGAAGTCCGCCCTCTGGAGTTTGGCTCGGATGGTAGCGATCAGGAAGGCGGCGTAGCGAGGACTACGCAGCGGAGAAGAGCGCGTGGGTAAGACTGGGGGTTAGTTTCTCATCGTTGGTGTCGCACGAGGCGGGCGACGTGAAGTGGGCGA
>JBDNFZ010000864.1:0-1959 GCA_041689555.1 Opitutaceae bacterium
GGCACCGGCTTGAGCACGACGTCGTCGCCGTGCTTTTCGATCAGGACCTCGGAGCCGTCGAAACGGAAGGCCTTCGGGAGACGGACGGCCTGACTGCCTCCGTGCCGAAATATTTTTGCGGTCAGCATAGCTACAAGGCGTAGCTACCCACGGGCGAAGTCAAGCGCCCACAACCTCGGACGTGCCGACAATCAAGAGCCGGTGGTTTGAGACGCGGGCCGGCCAGGATCGACGCCTCGTTTTCCGGGAATCTGACGACTGTCTGTCGTTTGAATTCATGGGCAATCACGACGACGTGCGGCGCTTCCTCGAGTCTCTGAAATAGATTTCGGCCGGGTTGCCGTTTGACTCGTCTGTCAGTCATCGTTGACTGCCGCACATGAAAACCAATGTCCGCGCGTTTCAGCGCGAGTTCCCGCGCATGCGGCGGCTCGCGGCGGCCGGCAAGGTCATCGTCATGGAAGCGGAGGGCCAGGCGTTTGAGTTTCGCGCCCGTAAGCAGAGCTCCGGCGCCCTCGGCTGCATGGCGGGGCGCGCCAAGTTGACCGGCTTACGCGACGGGCCGGCGATCCCGCTTGAGGAATGGGGCGACTTGGCGCGGTGAACTACCTGCTCGATACCCACGCGGTCCTGTGGGTCGTGGAGTCATCTCCGCGGCTTTCGGCGAAAGTGCGCACGCTCGCCAAGGCGCACCCTGCCGACGCCTTCGCGGTGGCGGCGATCAGTTTGCTGGAAATCGCCCGCAAGGCGCATACCGGTGAAATCGAATTGGTTCCCGACCCGGCTCGCTGGCTCGACGATTTGTCCCATCGGTTTGAGATTCTCCCGCTCACGCCCGCGATCGCGTGGCGGTCGGTCGGTCTCGAGTGGGAGCACCGCGACCCGGCCGACCGGATAATCTGCGCGACCGCATTGGAGCACCAACTGACGCTCGTTACGCAGGACAAGGAAATCACGCGGTGGCGCGGGGTGCCGGTGCTTTGGTAAACGGGGCGCGCGTCACCCCGCAGGACATCGCCCTCGGCGAAATCCGACGCGAGTTGACCGCGCATGGCGCCATCGTGCCCGCCTAGAGAAAACCGCACGAACGGTCGGAAGAGGGGCTGGCTTTGGGGGTTGAACCGGACCGAACGGGAGAGTTTCCGCGAGCGACCGTCTCGGCACGCGCCGACTGCCCAGCTTTAGACCCCGCCTGAGGGAGAACGTCTGCGTCTTTCCGTTTGCCTCGCTGCTTATCGCGGCTTTTATCGCCGCGTATGAAGACTCTGACGATCACCCAAGCACGCAAGAACCTCGGCCAACTCTGCGGGGAAGCGGCTCGTGGCAAAGTCGTCGGGATCATCAGCGGTCATCAGATTTTCCAGCTCAAGCCGGTGCAGGTCGTCGCATGGGACGACACCTACGTCGCCAAGGAATATGAGGTGACGGCCCCCGAGATGGACACGTTCATCGCCCGGACCGACGCTGAGGTGGTCCGCAGGGAAAAGCGCGGCGCCTACACCCGGTTCAAGGGCAAGTTTGACCCGAAGTCCCTCGGATGAAGGACGTCCGGATCGAGCGGCGGTTACTGGCGGCTCTGCGCCGGCTTGCCACCGCGGAGCGGCGCGAAATCGGAAGTGCCATTGCCGCCGCCCAGGCGGCATTCGGTTCGCCGCACACACACTCGGGGGCCGGCGTGAGGAAACTCAGGGGGCGGTGGTATGAGATGCGCGCGGGACTGGATCGACGCCTCATTTTTCGGGAATGTGACGACTGCCTCTCGTTTGAATTCACGGGCAATCACGACGACGTGCGACGCTTCCTCAAGACCGCAAAATAGATTTCAGCCGGGTTGCCCGAGACAAAAGGATCACTCGCTACCCGCTCAACTTCCGCCGTGACCACGCGCGCAGTCAGGGCTTAATCCGCATCGATGCCTCCCGCTCCCGCGCCCTTCGTTCCGTGGCTCACCCTCGCCGA
>JBDNFZ010000865.1:0-3037 GCA_041689555.1 Opitutaceae bacterium
AGAACGAGCAGTTATTTTGGCGGAAGGTGAAGTTGGGGGTGTCGGTCTCGGTGAATCCGGAGCCGTCGGGGCGGGCGCCCGTATAGATGCAACCGGAGGAGACGTGGCCCCAAGGCACGCCGGCAGCGGCGCAGGCCTCGGCGATGCGGCCGGGGAGCACGGCGTTGCCGTCGAGGCATTCGGCGCGGTGGAGTTCGCAGGCGTCGACGTTGGGCTTGCCGGTGTAGCCGGCGGCGTTGATGAGGAATACGGGTTTGTCGGCGCGGAGGGCGGCGGTGAGCGTGGCGGGGTCGGCGTAGTCGACCTCGGACCGCTTAAGATTGCGGAAAGGGAGGCCTTTTTGGGTGAGGAGGGCTTGATAGGCTTGGCCGACGTAGCCGGAACCGCCGAGGAGGTAGATCATGGAGATCGGAGATGGGAGATCGGAGATGGGTGAGGGGAGATCGGAGAGGGGAGAAAAATGGAAGGGAAAGGGAAAGGGTGGATGGGGTAGGGAACAAGGTGTTTTTTTGGGCGTAAAAAAGCCGCCCGGCGGTGAGGCCGGGCGGCGGTTATTTTAACGGCGGCAGGATGCCGCAGCCGCTTTTTTGGCGCGCTTCCTTCAGCGTTTGGAGACGGTCGTCGTGGTGCCGACGAGGACGCCGGCCATCATCTTGAAAAAGACATCGGTGTTGTCGTAGGTGCCGGTGAAGGCGACGGCACCGCGACCGTAGGCGGAGAGCGGGATGTCGGATGCGGTGTGGACGGCGCTGCTGCCGGGGACCTGACCGGCGATAAAAAAGCCGCCGGCGGTGTCGCGCCGGGTGGGGTCGGAGGGATAGGTGTTGAGCGGGGCCGAGCCGTTGAAGGGCTGCTGGCTGTCGCGAAGGGGCCGGGTGTTGCTGAACCAGTTTTCGTAGCGATCGCTGTTGCCGGCGTAGCCGATGAGCATTTTGCGGTCCGGATTGGTGGTCGAGGGATAGCTGTCGGCGAGAATGTTGTAGTTGGGGAAGCCGGCGGCCTCATAGACGCCGACGACTTGGTCGCGCAGGCCGGCGACGCCGCTGGCCGGGTTGGTGACCCGGGCGGCGAGGCTGGCGTTGGAGACGACGGAGGCGCCGATGATGTCGACGCCCGCGCACTCGTGATCGGCGGTGATGACGACGAGGGTATCGGGGTTGGCGGCGGCGAAGGCCTTGGCGCGGGCGATGGCGCGGTCGAATTCAAGGGTCTCGAGGATCCAGCGGTCGGTATCCATGGCGTGGGCCTGTTTGTCGATGCTGGCGGCCTCGATCATGATAACGAAACCGTTCGGGTTTTTGTCGAGGACGGTGAGGGCGGCGTCGGTCATCTCGTCGAGCATGGGTGGGTCGGGGAAGCCATAGTCGTTGACGACGGAGGCGTTGCCGCGGCGGCCGTCGATTTTGTCGAGGGCGACGTTCATGTTGGAGAGGGCGAAGAGGCCGAGGAGCTTGGTGGCGCCGGCGGCGGTGGCGCGGAGCCGGGTGTTATTGGCGGCGTAGGCGAAGCCGGCGGTTTGGAAGCCGGCGAGCAGGTCGCGGGCGGGATCGAGGGTGCCGGCGGGGACGCCCCAACCGGTGGCGAGTTCGGCGGGAAGGACGTAGTCGCTGGCGTTGGCGCGGGCGGAGCCGGCGGTGGTAGAGGGAAGAAACCACTTGCGGCCGCCGCCGAGGAGGACGGTGAGGTTGGAGGTGCGGGCGGCCTCGTCGAGGTATTGGTCGCAGATGCCGGTGCCGGCGCCGCGGTTGGCGGTGTGGACGGCCCAGGCGGCGGGGGTGGCGTCGAAGACATCGGCGGTGGTGACGATGCCGAGGGATTTGCCCTGGGTGCGCGCGAGGTATTGGCCGAGATATTCGGTGGGGGGATTGTCGAACACATCGGCGGTGTCGTCGGGGAACACGCCTTCCTGGTTGTTGTTGTTTTTGTTGCCGGTGGAATAGCACGAGGCGCCGGGGGCGGAGTCGGTGACGATGGAGTTGAGCGAGGTCGTCTGCACGAGGCCGGTGATGGGGAAGGTATCCATGGCGAGCGGGGCGAGGGCCTTACCTTGGGAGACGCCGTGGGCGACGAAGCGGGCGGCGGTGCGGTGGGCGATGCCCATGCCGTCGCCGGTCATGAAGATGATGTTCTTGATTTTGGCGCCGGCGGCGTTGCCGAGGGCGACGACCTCGAAGTTGCCGGTGGCGACCTTGGACTGGCCGTCGGGGAGCTGGGCGGTCGTAACCGTCAAGCGGTGGATGCCGGGCGCGAGGTGGGAGTAGGCGCGGAGCGAGGCCACCACGGTGTTGGCGGGCAGGCCGGCGACGGTGGCCCGAACGACGGTGATCGGGCCGGCAACATCGACGCCGTTTACGAGGAATCTGACGCCGACGATGGTCTGGCCGGGGTCGGGCTGGAGGGTAGCCTGCAAGTCGAACCGCAGGCCGGGGAGGAAGCGGGCGACGATGGGCGGGTTGGGATCGCCGTAGGAGAACAGACCGCTTGGGGGCGTGAGGCGGGAGATCGTGGGCGCGGCGAAGGCGGAAGTGACGAGCAGGGCGCCGAGGGCGGCGAGCGTGAGGAGGCGTGGATTTGGTTTCATGGCTGGGAGGAAAAAGAGAAAAAAGAAGAGGGAAGGGCGAAGGGTGAGAGGGGATGGATTAGGGGCGGGCGGGGACGAGCGGAGTGAGGACGGGGGCGTCGAGGTGGGGGCGGATGAAAGAATTCCGGCCGTCGGGTTCGGATCTTTGGCCGAGTTCCAGGCGGCCGGTCAGCAGGAGCGGACCAGGAGTAAGCGGGACTTGGGTTTCGGAGGAGAGCGGGATGAAGACGCGGACGATCTGCGGGGGCAGGTCGTCGCAGGCACCGTATTCAACTTCATCGGCCTGGATGGGCTGGGGCGCGAGCAGGAGGACGCCGACGGTGGGCAAGGTTTGGCGAACCATAAACCCGACCAAGCGGACGCGCTGGCCGGCGAGGCTTTGGAGTTTGGCGGAAAGTTCGAGGCCGCGGTCGCCGATGGGGCCGAAGAACTCCGGGAAATCGAGATCCGTCACGC
>JBDNFZ010000866.1:0-8377 GCA_041689555.1 Opitutaceae bacterium
CAATGCCAACGCCCTCGGCATCGGCCGGCGCGGGGCCAACTACTTCGTCTACGATCCGTTCGGCGGATCGAAGGCCATTATCAATTACCAGAACGACCCGATCACGCTCCCCGGCGGCAACAGCACGACGACACCCATCGGCGGGTTCGTGCAGGGCAGCCTCCCGGCGTTCAACAGCGCGGGCGCGACCCTGATCCACGCCGTCAACATTCCGGGCAACCGCTATGATATCGCCGTCGCCAATTCGTTTTTCCGGCCGCCCTCGGAGGAGTTCACGATCTCGCCCGATGCGCCCATTCTCCAGCAGCGGTTCAAAGATCTGCAGTTCACCCTCAACCAGCGGCTCGGCAATTTCTACTTCGAGGTCGCCGGCGATATGAACCGCGCGAACTCGTTCATCAACGGCGAGCAAAACCGCAGCAGCAACAACACCTACATCGACATCAACCGCGTCACGCCCGACGGAAGAGCCAATCCCAATTTCCTCCAGCCCTACGGCGACGGCCAGCTTGCGCGCAGTTTCCGCACCGTGGATTTCAACAATCTTCGCGGAGCCGCCGCTTACGTGCTCGATACGCGGTGGGGCAATTTCGCCCTCAACACCCTCGGCGGCATCAACGAGAATACGAGCACCAGCACCTTTCGCTACCTCAGCGTCGCCCAAGGCGCGGACCAGCGCATCTGGGGTTTCCTCTCGACGCCGGCGACGCAAAACGTGCGTATCCGCCGCTACTGGAACCAGAGCAGCCGTCCCCTCCCCGACCTCGCGCTCGGCACCGTCGGCTACATCGACCCCAACACCGGCGCCAATACCACGATCCAACCCAAGTGGGTGATCGACATCTCCCGCCGCGACACCGAGGCGGTCAACGTCTCCGATTTCAAATATGTCCTCGGCTCGGTGAACGCCAAATTTTTCAAAAACCGCCTCATCATTCTCGGGGCGGTGCGCTACGACGCGTTCGATTTCAGCACCCGCCAGCAGCTCGACAAAGGCGACTATCCGCTAAATTGGAACGGCAACTCCCGTATCCTGCGATCGTCGGCCCCGGGCGACTATGCCGGACTCACCTATCGGGAGCGCGACGCGGCCGGCAATCCGGTGGGCCCGGCGCTCGAAGCGGCCATCCGCCCCCGCATCGCTCCCAACGGCGACCGCGATCCCCGCTACGCCGGCGACCGCTTTAAAGACGACTTCAATCCGCCGCCGGTCAAAGGCAGCCAGATCACGCGCTCGGTCGGTTCGGTGATCCACCTCGCGAACTGGCTCAATCCCTCGATCAACTTTGCCGAGACCTTCAATCCCCCCGGCAGCATCGTGCGGATCGACGGTCGCCAGCTGGATCCCACGGTCTCAAAAGGCATCGACTACGGTTTCCGCATGGAACTCCTGCAAAACCGCCTGAACCTCAATTTCACCTATTACCAGACGGAGGAGATCAACGGTGCGATCCCGCAGGACGGACCCAATTTTTTCAACGCGCTCTACAACGCCAACGTCGTCGGCGATTTCAGTCCAGTCGGCGGCAACATCCGCGGCGCCGGCCTGTTGCCCACGCAATACCGCGACATCCGGACCCGCTCGGGTGACGGCCTGGAATTCGAAGTCGTCTACAATCCCTCGAAAGCCTTCCGCCTCACGGGCAGCCTCAGCTTCCCCAAAGTATATGAGTCGAATCTCTACCCCGATGTGAAGGCCTACATCGACAAAAACGCCGGCCTCTTCCGCCAGATCGCCACCGATGCCGGCGTGCTCATCGGCGCCACCAACGTCGCCAGCGTGGACCTCTCGATCCCGATCAACGAACGCTCGCCCGACGCGACCAGCGCGACCAACGCCTACAACAACATCGTCGCCTTCCGCCAAAACATCGTGGACGGCAAACGCCGCAGCCAGGACCAACCCGTGATGAACCTGTTTGCCGATTACACCCTGCAGGCCACCCGGCTCAAGGGCCTTCGCCTCGGCGCCGGCGTGCGCTACCGCGCCAAGCAGATCATCGGCTCGCGCGGTTCCGACTCGATCGTCGATCCGTCGAATCCCCTCCGCGCCATCGACAATCCCGCCGTCAACGCCTACACGCCGGTCTACACGCCCGAGGATTATTACATCGTCACCACGACGCTGAACTACACGTGGCGCCTCAAGAACCGGCGGGAAATTCAGGCGAATCTGGTCATCAATAACGCCTTCAACGACCGGGGTCCGCAGTATTCGTCGATCGCGCAGACGGCGTCGGCGCTGCGACCGGTCGGAGGCGATTACCGGTCGCCGGCGCGGGAGACGGTGCCCATCTCCTTCGCGTTGAAACAGCCGATCAGCTTCAATTTCCAGTTAACGCTGAAGCTGTAGTGCGCGAGCCGGATTTGAGGTTCGCAGGTGGCGGCGTGACCTCCGGGCGCGACGCGTCCAAGTAGGGCAGGGTCTTCGACCTGCCCTTGCCTGGCGGAATCGAGCAGGGCGGGTCGGAGACCCTGCCCTACGATTCAAGGGGCGAGGCTGACGCCTTTCAGCGGGTGCAGGTCGAGGAGATTGCCATACCAGCCTTTCACCTCCGGGCGCACGAGGTTGTTGCGGGTATAAAAATAGACAGGCGCGAGGGGGCATTCCTCGGCGAGGATTTCCTCGCAGCGTTGGTAGAGGGCGTGGCGGCGAGCTTGGTCGGCGGTCGAGCGGGCTTCGGCGATCAGGCGATCATACTCGGCGTTTTTCCAGCCGGTCTGGTTGTTGCCGTTGTCGCTCGTCATGATGTCCAGAAACGTGCTCGGGTCGAGGTAGTCGCCGACCCACGCGAAGCGCGCGATGGTGTAGTTCCCGGCGCGCATCGTATCGTTCCAGACTTTGCCCTCTTGGTTGTAGAGCCCGATTTCGAGGCCGAGATTCTTGCGCCACATCTGCTGAATGGCCTCGGCGATCTGGCGGTGGCCCTCGTTGGTGTTGAAGAGAATCTCGAGCTTCGGGAAACCCGCGCCGGCGGGGAAGCCGGCTTCGGCCAAGAGCTTTTGCGCGGCGGGAATATCCTGAGGGACGCTCGCCTTCGCGGTGAACCCGGCGATGCCGGGCGGGCAAAAATTCCCGGCGGGCAACTGCCGCCCTTTGGCGACATCGCGGACGATGCTCTCGCGGTCGATGGCCATGGCGAGGGCGCGGCGCACGCGGACATCGTTGAGCGGCGGTTGGTTGACGTTGAAACGGTAAACGTAGGTCGCGAGGACGGAGGACGGCTTATAGGCCGGAGACTTTTCGGCTTCGTAAACGGCGATCTTTGAAATGGGCAGCGTGCTCGTGACGTGGAGCTGACCGGCGCGGTAGGTGCGCTCCTCGGCGTCGGCGCTTTCGATGGGATAAAAAATGACCTCACGGAGCTTCACGGCGGCGCGGTCCCAGTAGTTCTCGTTGCGCACACCGCGGATGAACTGGTGGGGCTTCCACTCGGCGAGGGTGAAGTAGCCGTTGCCGACCAGATTGCCGGGACGGGTCCAGAGCGTGCCGCGTTTGTCCGCACCGCCGAATTTTTCGAGCGTGGGGCGGTGGAGCGGAAACCACGATGAATGGCAGACCATCGCGGGCAGGTAGGGCACGGGGTGGTCGAGAGTGAGGACGAGCGTGCGGTCGTCGGCGGCGCGGGCGCCGATCAGCGTGGGGTCGGTGATTTTTCCGGAGTTGAAAGCCTCGCCATTTTTCAGGGCGAAGAGGAACGACGCGTATTCGGCGGCGAGCTTGGGGCTGAGCATCCGGCGGTAGGCGAAGACGAAATCGTGCGCGGTGACGGGATCGCCGGTGGACCACTTCGCCTCGGGGCGGAGGTGGAAGGTCCAAGTGAGGTTGTCGGCGGAAACCTCCCAACGGGTGGCGACGGCGGGGACGGGCTCGCAGGTCTTGGGGTCGTATTGGGCGAGGCCCTCGAAGAAGGCCATGACGAGATTGAAGGTTTGCTGGCTATCGGTGATGTGCGGATCGAGGTCGTTGGGCTCGGAGAGATTGCCGAGGTGGAGGATCTGATCGCGGTTGCCGGCGACGACGTTGGATTCACGTTTGGTGCAGGCTCCGAAGAGGCAGGAGAGCGTCAGAGCGAGCAGGGCGAGAGTGGAGCGGCGAAAAGACGGCATGGAAAAAGGGTTGAGGCGGAGTGAAGAGGCTTGCGAGACCGAACCCGGCCTTCAAAGCACGAGGCGTGATCCGCCAATGCCCCAACCCGCGCAGTCGATGACCCAGCTAATCGGGGTTGATATCGGTGGCACCAAGTGCGCGACCTGCGTGATCGAGGGCGAGAGCGGGATGCGAGAGTCGGCGCGTTGGGCGACGACGGATGTGGCGGCCACCTTGGCGCGGATTTATGCGGAGGTCGCCGCGCTGCGGCCGACGGCGGAGACGGTGTTTGGAGTGTCGTGTGGCGGGCCGCTGGACGCGACGCGCGGGGTGATTCTCTCGCCGCCGAATCTGCCGGGCTGGGACAACATCGCGATCTGTGCGGAGCTGACGGCACGGTTTGGCGGGCGGGTATTTTTGATGAACGACGCGAATGCCTGCGCGTTGGCGGAGTGGCAGTTTGGCGCGGGGCGGGGCTGCCGGAGCATGGTGTTTTTGACGATGGGCACGGGGATGGGCGCGGGCTTGATTCTTGATGGGCGACTGTATGTAGGCGCCTGCGGCAACGCGGGCGAGGTCGGGCATATGCGGCTCGCGCCGGACGGGCCGGTGGGGTTTGGCAAGGCGGGATCGTTTGAGGGCTTTTGCTCGGGCGGCGGGATCGCGCAGATCGTGCGGCGACGTTTGGCGGAGTCTGCCGATGCGAGCGCACTCCGCGAGGTGTCGCCGGAGAAGCTCACGGCGGAAGCGGTCGGCCGGGCGGCGAAGGCGGGCGATCTGCTCGCGCGGGAATTGTTGCGCGGGGTGGGGGAGAGGCTCGGGGAGGCGCTGGCGACTCTGGTCGACGTCTTGAACCCGGAGCGGATCGTGATCGGCAGCATCTATGCGCGGTGCGAACAGTTCGTCGCGCCGGCAATGCAGGCGTCGCTGGCGCGCGAGGCCCTGGCGGAGAGCGTGCGGATCTGCACGGTCCGCCCGGCGGAGTTGGGCGACGAAATCGGCAGCTATGCGGCCGTCGCCATCGCGCGGTATCACGCGGGCGGTTGAAGAAACTCGGGTCGGGCGCGCCCCCGACGTCACCCGCTAGATCACGGTCACGGATGGCGGGCGGAGGGCGGCGATGCGGGCCATGATGCGCTCGGCGGCGCGTTGGTAGCGGATGTCTTTCGCATCCGTCGGGTCGTCGTAGTCGGCGGGGGCGAGCGGAGAGCCGAAGACGAGGGAGATGGGCTGGCCGAGGTTGAGGCGGCCGCTGCGATCAAAGGCCGCGAAGGAACCGAACAGGCGCACGGGCACGACGGGCACGCGGGCGCGGCACGCAAGCATGCCGACTCCGGGTTTGGGGATCTGCAGTTGGCCGTCGGACGAGCGCGTGCCCTCGGGGAAGAGGATGACGACCTTGCCGTGCTTGAGCGCGCCGAGCACACGCTTGATCGCGGTCACGTCGGCACCGCCGTCTCGGTCCACGGGGATCGTGCCGACCTTGTCGAGCCACCACGAAGCGAAGCCGGGTTTCCAGAGCGTCTTGCGGGCGAAGAAGCAGACCTGTTGCGGCAGATTGGAACCGACGATGGGCGGGTCGAGGTGGCTGGCGTGGTTGGCGGCGACGAGGTAGGCGCCGCCGGCGGGGAGATTTTCCAAGCCGACCACCTCGCCGCGAAACCACATCCGGTAGATCGTGTGGGCGAGGTAGTGGAAGAAGCCGTAGACCGGCTCCATCTCGACTTGGGGAAACGCGCGGCTCATCGGACGGCGGAACCCGACCGGCGGTCGGGTCTACAGGGGAGGCGGGTCATGGGGCGGCGAATTTTTCCGCGATCGGAGCGGCGAGTTTTTCGACCACCTCGGCGAGCGTGAGGTGCGTGCCGTCGATCACAACGGCGCCCTCCAGGCTTTCGCGGAGGCGCTGGCCGTCGATGGTGTCGCGCTTGGCGACCTGGTCCTGCAGGCCCTGCTGCTCGCGGCGGCGGGCGCGCTCCACGGGATCGGCGAAGAGGAAGAAACGGAAATCGGCGTCGGGGAAAATCTTCGAGCCGATGTCGCGGCCCTCCATCACGAGGCCGCGGAAACCGTGCCGGCGCGCGGTGTCGGCCTGGCTGCGTTGGTAGTCGAGCAGCGCGGTGCGCACCCCGGGGATCGCGGCGAACAGGGCGACGTTGGCGGTGACGTCGGCGCTGCGGATTTCGGCGTCGGGAATGGTGTGGCCGCCGAGCTCGATCTCGGCGCTGCGGCCGGTGACGCGGGTGGAAAACACGACGGCGGCGAGCGCGGTCATTATGCCGGGAAGATCGGACGGCGTCACCCCGCGACGGAGCAGTTCGGCGGTGAGCGCGCGGTAGTAGGAGCCGGTGTCGGCGTGGAGCAGGTGAAAGCGTTCGCTGAGCGTGCGCGAGGAGGAGGATTTCCCCGAGGCGGCGCCGCCGTCGATGGCGACGATGAGAAAAGGGGAAGCGGACATCAGCGGGCGAACGAATTTTGCCGGACGGTTTCCAGCAACTCGAAAAAATGCGGAAAGGTTTTGGCGCAGCAGCCGGGGTCTTTGACCGTGAGCCACGGCTGGCCGTCGCCGCGCAGATCGAGACAGCCCAAGATGGCGAAGCTCATGGCGAAACGGTGGTCGCCGTAAGTCTCGATGGTCACATCGCTGCGGAGGTAGCGCGGCTGGATTTCGAGGGCGTCGGATGTTTCGACGACGTGTTGGCCGAGGCGGATGAGTTCGCGCGCCATGCCGGCGACGCGGTCGGTCTCCTGTTTGCGGGTGTGCGCGATGCCCGAGATGCGGGTGGGACCGGCGAGCAACGGGGAGAGCGCGGCGAGGGTGAGAAACGTGTCGGAGAATTCGCCGAAATTCCGGGTCACGCCGCGCTGCATTTCGGTCTGGGAAAAACTCGAATCGATCCCGCGCGAGGTGGTGCGGATCTCGGCGCCCACGCGGGAGAGCACGTCGGCGAAGTGCGTGTCGCCTTGCAGGCCCTCGCCCGAGCCGCGGAGATAGGGCAGATGCAGGCTGCCGCCGGTGACGAGGGGCAGGGCGAGAAAGTAACTCGCGGCGGTGGCGTCGGGCTCGATGGCGTAGCGTGCGGGCGAGCGGTAAGGGCCGGGGTTGAGCACGAAGGTCGCGGCGTCCGTCTGTTCGCCGACCTCGTAGCCGAACTCGGCCATCAGCCGCGTGGTCATCGCGACGAACGGCCGGCGCACGGCGGCGGTGAGCGCGACGGCGACGGGGCCGGCGGCGAGCGGCGCGACCATGAGCAGCGCGGAAAGGAGCTGGCTGCTCTCGCTGGCGTCGAGGTTGACGGCCCCGCCGCGCAAGCCGCGCGCGCGGATTTCGAGCGGAAAGAAGCCTTCTTCGCCGAGGCAGCGGATCTCGGCGCCGAGCCCGCGCAGGGCCTCGATGAGCGCGCGCATCGGCCGCAGGCGCATCTGCGGCACACCGTCGAGGCGGTAGACGCCGCGCGGGGCGGCGGCGCAGAGCGCGGTGAGAAAGCGGGCGGCCGTGCCGGCGAGTCCGACGAAGAGCGCGACGGGCGTGGCGGCGGTGCCGGCCGGAGCGGGGAAGGCTTTGGATTGATCGGCGATGCGGACGGTGAGGGCCGACTCGTCGTCGGTGACGGTGAAGCCGAGCCGGCGCAATGCCTCGGCCATGAGACGGGTATCCTCGCTGAAGAGCGCGCCGGTGAGGGTGACGGGTTCGGTGCCAAGGGCGGCGAGCAGAAGGGCGCGGTTGGTGAGGCTCTTGGAGCCGGGCACCACGACCTCACCGCGGACGGGCCGCGTGAAAGGCGTGATGGGAAGGAGGTCGGGCAGGGCGGCGGCCATGGAAGAGCGAAGAAGGAAACGCGCAGCGTCGGGTAAAGCGCAGGCGACGCCAAGGGGTTTTTACGCGCAGGCCGAAGCCGTGGCAGGGACCTCCTATAGGCATCGGTTTCTTTGTTCGCGCACCTCTTCTGTCGCCACCAACCGGATGTCTTTCGGCTATTCCCGCGCGCCATCGCGGTCGGGTTGGCGGACTGCCTTTGCGCGGCTCGCACTGTTCTCACAAACCGTTCCCCAAGTCGGCGTCTCGTCTGCCCCGTGCCTACAAATACCCCGCATACTCGGCGCCTTTCACCCGTGGCCTCGTTTCAGATTCGTGGGTTTGCGCAGACCGACATGCACCCGGAGCAACGCGCCGTTTCTTGAGGTAGATCAAGGCGCCCCGGCACCGCCTCCTATAATCTGGGTCAACGCCTACTCCACCGCCCCGCTCGAAAAAATACTCCCATGAAAATCCCCCTCAGCCTCCTC
>JBDNFZ010000867.1:0-6385 GCA_041689555.1 Opitutaceae bacterium
AAATCGCGAAGGCAGAAGGTGCGGATGATTCAGACGAAGAAGCACCGGGCGAAGCACAAGGCGGGTCGCGGACGGGTGGGGCGGGAGGAGTGAGCACGGAGCGGGCGGGGGAGGTTTTTGATCAGCCGCCGGGGCGGATTTTACAATCATGAGCCTTGAGCGATTCAAAGCAGAAGCACCCGGCGGGCTTCGGCCGGCGAAAGCACGCGCACACCCAGCGCGGACGCGGGGGCAAAGTCGCGGGGATTGAGCGTGATCACGATTTTTCGTTCGGTCGCGAGCGCGGCGGCGACGAACGGGATGTCATCTGCATCGGGCCAAGCGACAGCCGGCACCCGGGCCGGTTCGACCCGGAGGCCGGAGGCGCGGAGCTTCATGAGGATGGCGAGACGGTCGGTCGCGGTAATGGCAGCGGCGAACTCCGGGCGCGCCAGCACTTCGCCATACTCCCGCAGAATGTCCGGCGTGTAAGCGAGTGGCAGTCGGTCGCCAAAGTAGGCATCGACGAGCGTGGAGGCGGCACCGTGACGCGAGAGCAGGCCTGAGACCAGCACGCTGGTGTCGAGCACGACCGCGCTCATTATCGGGCGCGTCGTGTGGCTTTGACGGCGGCGGTGATTTGGCCCGCCGTCATTTTGTCCACGCCGGTGGTGGTCGCGCGCGCGCGAATCCGCTCAAGCGAAACGACGGCCATGCTGTCGATGGCGAGCTTTTCGAGTTCGCGTCCCAAGCCGCTCACCGGATCGCCGACAGCAGCCCGCTCCACGGTCTCACGCAGGAACCGCGACATCGGGATGCCTTGTTTGCGCGCGGCGCTGCGAATCTTTCGAGCGGTGGCGGCGGGAGCGTGAAACGAAAGGGTGGCCATGCCGTTTAGAGATTCCTCCAAGCGGGACACTGTCAAGCGATGCGCCGGTGATCCCAACGGCCTTTTGCCTTTCGTCCGGAGGTCACGCCGGCGGCCCGCGACGGCTGCGTAAGCCCATCGGCCACGCATCGGCCGAATAAAGCGTTCTCGACGGGGATGCCTCCGCTTGAGGGACCGGTGCGGAGTTCTCCCGCTCTGACTGTCTGTTCGCTATTGGCCGGGGCGGTAGGTGCGCTCGGCGTGGCGCTCGATGTCTTCGCGGTAGAACCATGCCTCCTTAAAACGACCGGCCGCGTAGAGAGCGGCCTGGTCGTTGAAATGGGGCGAGTCCGGGTCGCCGCTCACGCCGCCGGCGAGGAGGGTCTTGGCGCGCACCCGGGGGCCGAACTCGACGGCGGCGACGAAGCTGTTGCCGCGGTTGCCGTAGATGCGGCGGGTGGTCTGGGGCGCGCCCGATACGCCGTAAGCGGGCAGGGAGCCCCAGTCGCTCGGGGCGAAGGCGACGGGCAGGCTCGGGGCGGAATCGGAGAATTTCTGGTCGATCTCGCCGGAGACGCGTTGGAAGCGGTTGATCTCGCCCCATGGGGTTTGCCACGCGCCAAAATCGCGGGTGAGGCGGGCGAGCACGGCGGTGAGCGCGTCGAGCATTTGCGGAGGGGTAAGGGTGGCGAGCAGATGATCGACGACGACGAGTTCGCGGGACCGGGCCTCGGCGATGATCGGGCCGAAGGATTGGGCCCAGAGGATCGCGAGGGTCGTGGGCACGGAGTCGACGGCGGCGCGATGATCCCACCGGCGCAGGGCGGCGATAGGATCGGCGAGGGCTGCACTACGCGGATCGGATGGCGGCAAGGCGTCGTAGGACGAAAAGAGCGCGGGCAGCAATTGCGCGAATGCGAGGAGGGTGGGGTCGTAGCCGGCGGCGATCAGGGTATCGAGAGTGAAGGCCGATCCGGCGGAGAGCACACGGACGGCGTTGAGGCCGCGGGCATTCTCCGGGGCCGACCACATGTAGGCGGGGAAATCTGCGACGCGAGGGCTGCTCGGGCCGGCGGCGGAGAACGGCCAATTGTTCGTGTTTTGCAGCCAGCCGCTGGCGGGGTTGAAGAGGCGGATGGTCTCCTTGATCGGATGGAGACCGCGCCATTCGGTGGTGGGGTCGGCACCGTCGACGGGCAGCTTCCAATTGAACCGGGGGTCGCGCCGCGGGACGAAGTTGCCGTGAAAGTAGGCGATGTTGCCGTCGGCATCGGCGTAGACGGTGTTGTTGGACGTGTTGGTGCGGAGGGCCATCACTTCGGTGAACTCGATGTAGGTCCGGGCCTTGGTGCGCCGGTAGGATTGGGTGAGGGCGGGCACGGGATCGTTCATCATCTTGACGGCGACCCAGCAGCCGTCGGTGGCGCGCACGACGGGTCCGTAGTGACTGAAGTAGGCGGTGACCACGCGCTCGGCGACGGCCGTGCCGGACTTGTAGGGGAGAACGATTTTCTTCGCGGTGAACGGACGTTCCTCCGCGCCGTAGCGGTAAGCCGGGCCGGAGGGTTTTTGGACGACGGGCAGGAGATATTCGTCGATCACGTCGGCGCCGTTGGAGGTGTGCATCCAGCCGAGACGGTCGTTGAACCCCTGGTAGATGAAGAACTGGCCCCAGGTGGCCGCACCGTAGGCGTTGAGACCCTCGGCGCTGATCGCGTGGAGCTCGGGGCGAAAATAGAACGACGTGTGGGGGTTGATGAAGAGCAGCGCGTGGCCGGAGGCGCTCTTCGCGGGAGCGATCGCGAAGCCGTTGGAGCCCTGGGTCTCGGGCGGTGGGGTGAGCGCGGACGGCACGGCCTCGGTGTGGGTGAGAGAAGGGCGCGCGCCGTAGAACGCTTCGAGATTTTTGATCGAGACCGATTCGATGTCGCCGCCGATGCTGCCCTCGGTGAAGGCGAGCGCCATCCACGGTTCGAAGCGGGTGATGAGCTTGGGCCGCACGGACGAATTCGTGTGAAGATAAAAATTAAGCCCGTCGGCAAAGGCGTCCATGAGGGCGCGGAGCCAGACGGGGGCGGCGGCGTAGTTTTCACGGAGTTCGACGGGGTCGATGAAGAGCTTCATCCGCAGGTCGCGAAAAAGCGCCGACTCGCCCTCGATCTCGGCGAGGCGGCCGAGGGCGTTGACGTAGTTCATTTCGATCCGGTTGAAATCGTCCTCGGCTTGCGCGTAGAGCAGGCCGAAGACGGTGTCGGCGTCGGTTTGGCCGAACACATGGGGGATGCCCCAGGTGTCGCGGATAATGGTGACGGCGGCCGCGTGTTTCTCCCAACGGGCGAGGTCGGTGGCGGTGGCGGGGACCATCAGGCACAGCAAAAAAATAGCCCGGAGGAAAAGCGACTTCATAGGGAAGCGGCGAACATCCGCGCGGGAATACGCCGAGGCAAACGGATTGCCGGCGGCGAAGGAACGGGACCGAGCGATCAGGGCGCGGAGATCGCGCGGCGGCGGCGTTGCCCGAGGGCGGGAAGAAGGCGGGCGGCGCGGGATGGGCTAGGCGCGGATGAGTCGCGTTCCTGGTCGATGCTGAGGTGCGGCGACGGATCTATGGTGTCGGCTCCTAGCCGCGGGCAATTGCGGAAGGCCTTTTGGGTCGGGTTGGCCGGGGTTTTGGCGCAACAGGTCAGACTGGGCTGATGGTGACGACCACCGCGGGAATGATGACGATCGGCGTGCCGCGGTTTTCGGGGGCGTTTACTCCGGCGACGATCTGGCCCTGGCTGATGGGAGGGTTCGTCGTCACGCTGTTTGACGCCTCGGCCAAGGCTTTGGCCACGACGTTGAGGCTCGTGCCGACGGTTGCGACGACGGCGTTGGCGGCGGAGTTGACGATGAGCTGGGCGGCGCCGCCGTTGCCGGCGGCGGTGGCGGAGGCGACGGCGGCGGTGCTGATGGTCGCAGCGATCGAGGTCGTGCCACCGTTGCCGGCGGCGGCGACGAGGGTGGTGTTGGTCACGGCGGCGCTGGTGGCGGCGGCGGTCGCGCTCGCAACCGCGTTGGAAGCGGTGGGGCTGGTGCCGGCGGCGGCGGCGATGGTGTTGATGACGGCGGTGACTGCCGTCGTGTTCGTGGCCACGGTCGCGACGGCGGCGGCGGCGGCGGTCAAAGCCGCGGTGAGGCCGGCCTGATCGGTGCTGCCGTTGGGTTGCATGGCGGCGCTGAGGGAGCTGGTGGTGACGCCGCCGTTGCCATTGGTGGTGACGGCCGTGGCGGTGTTGCCCACGATGTTGACGGATTGACCGCCGGCCCAGGCGACGGTCACGGTGCCGCCGAGGACCGAGACGGTGTAATTCGATCCGTTGACCGACACCGTAAAGGTGGTGCCGCGCGCCATGGCGAGGCCTTTGGCGGTGCGCACTCCGAAGTTATTGGTGCTCTTCCGGGCGGGATCGAGCGAGGAGGCCACGTTGCCCGACTTCAGATTCAGGATCACGTTGCGCATGCCATCGGCGCTCACGGTGAGTTTTTCCACCTCGACGACCGAACTGGCGGTGACGACGGCCACGATGCCGTCGTGGGCCTGGAGGGAGAGTTGCGCGCCGGCACCCGTGGTGATGACCGCGCCTTGGGAGACTTTCAGACCGACCGTCGCCACGACGGAGGTGCCGTCGGGAAGAGCGATCTGCGATGAACCGGTGACGGCCGTGACGGTGGCCTGGGTGGCGGCTTCCCGAGCGTGGGCGACGTGGGCGATGAAACCAAGTAGAAGAGTCAGGAGGGAGAGGAAGGCGGATTGTTTCATGGGTAAGGCAGAGGCGAAGTCCGAGGAAGTGAGCGTGAAGGCAGGCGTGGTTGACGTGGCGAAACGATTGACCCGAAGGCGGGAGCTTTAGACGGTGGCGGTCGGCTGCTTGCGGCGGCGTTGCCAGACGGCGAGCCCGAGCATCGCGGCGCCGGCGATGGCGGCGTAGGTGGAGGGCTCGGGGATGGCGGAGGGGGCGCCGAAGGTGATACCGCCGCCGCCGAAGCCCGAGTTGGCCATGGCAATCGTCACGCGCGGGTCCGTCGCACCATCGATGCTCGTAAAGGAGAGCCGCATCGAAGCGGCAAACGTGGTAGAGCCGCCGTTTGTGAAACTATAACTATTGCCGACGCCGGAGAATAGCAGGGAGTCCGCACCGCTCGTGGTGAGGGAACCGGAAGCGATCTGGAAGGGCGTTGAGTTCTGGTTATCGGACAAACTGAGCGTCCACGTCACGGTGCCGGGCACAAAGGCGTTTTTCCCCAGCGTGAAGTTATAGCTCACGGGCATCACTGTGCCGGCCGTGATCGCGGTGCCCGTGATCGCGCCGTTGAGCGTGAGGCCGGGATTGCTGGCGCCAAACGCGGCCCCCGGGGAGTCGTAGTAGCTGTTGGTGCCAAAGGTCACGGGTGTGAAGGAGTTCACCACGGTGCCGGAATTATGGTGGAGGGAGTCAGGGGCGGTGATCGAAACGTAGGCCCCGGTGCTCACGATGGGAGCGATGTTGTTCACGGTAAAAACGGTCTGGGCGCCGAGGGTCGCGGGAAAAATGAAAACGGCGGCGGTGAGGCTGCAGAGGGCGGCGGTGCCAGGGAAACGAGCGAGGAGAGAGCGTTGCATGGTAGAAGATTTTAAGCGTTAAAATTTTTCCGGGGAAGGCCATCCCCCGAGATCAGGGAGGAGTTGATCAGCGTCCCGTTGATGTTGTAGCTGCGGACACCGTTCGTGCCGTTAGAATTGGAGATGAAAATCGTCTGTGCTTGGGCGGTGCCGGACACGGCGAGGAGCGAGGCGACGAGAAGCAACGCGGCGCGGGCGCCGACAGCGGCGGGGAGGCGTGGCAGGAGGAAGCTGCGGATATTCATGATGGGATGGGCGGCGGGATACTCTGTGGTTGGAAGCGCGCTCGCGGAACGGCTCGCGCTGCGCGGGCGAAAAGACCCGCACGGTTCCAGTCGAAGCGCCTCCGCAGCCGGGCGGCGATTGCACAGTGGCGAAGCGTGGAGCCCCGGTGGCGAACGGCGGAAATCCGCCGGGCCGCTCAGCCGGAGGGACGGATCGCGCCGAGGCGCTCGCGCAGCTCGTTCCAGCGGTCGCGGCTCGCGGAGACGGGCTCGGGCGCGCCTTCGACGCTGAGCAGCGTGTGCTCGTCGCGGTCGCGCTCGTAGCCGGTCACGCGCGCGAGGTTCACGATCTGCGTGCGGTGCACGCGCATGAAGTGCGTCGCGGGTAGCGTGTCCTCCCAAGCTTTGAGGCTTTTGCGGAGGAAAACTTTCGAGCCGTCAACGAGGTGGACTTCGGAGTATCAATCGTTGCAAAAGTTCGTGCATTAATTGAATTTATCAGTAATTTCGCCGTCTATGAACCGACCGAGATCAAAAAATAAGAAATCCAACGCACAGGAGCAGCGCAGGTATGAAAAACGCCGGGCGGTGGTGGAAGCAGTCCAGCGCGGCGACGCCGTGGCCGTGGTGGCCCGGGTCTTTGGCGTGGCCGTGCGCAGTGTCTTTGACTGG
>JBDNFZ010000868.1:0-4268 GCA_041689555.1 Opitutaceae bacterium
CAACAAGTCCTCCGGGCCCTATAAAGACTACATCCATATTTACAATCTCGGTGACGAGAACGGCTTCGATTACTCACGTGCGCAGGTGCCGCCGTCCGAACTCGCCGGGTTCCAGGCGATGGTGAAGAAGGAATACGGCGGGGACTTGGCATTGCTCAACAAGGAGTGGAGTTCGAACGACAAGAGTTTCGAAGAGGTCACGCCGCCCGACATGAATACTGCACTTCCGATGAAGGAGATCCCGCGCAAGCTCGCCTGGATGCGCTTCATAGAGACGCTTTACGCCAGCGTGCACCATCAGGTTTCCGACGTGATTAAAAAGAATGACCCGGACCCCGCGAAGTTCATCGGGGCTGAGGGTTCGAAGATGGGGGATCCCGAGCTGACTCTTCCCGGTCTGACGATGTGGGGACCCTATCCGAACCGTCTGGACAATGCATTGATGCGGTCCTTCGGGTCGCCGGATTTGCTGCGTGGCAACTGGTGGGGCGGGTATCTGCGCGAGCGTTCCAGCGGCGGGCAGCCGCTTTGGGAGCAAGTGCTGAGTGGTGGGGTGAATTCCAGCTTCTACTTCATGGATCTCGCCGGCGAAGGCATGCTGGGTTCGGAATTCGGCCTTGCGGACTATTTTGAGAAAGACCAGTGGCCGGTGATGCTCGAAGTGAATGCGGGCATCGGGCCGCTTCTCGGTCATCTCGCACCCGAGAAGGCGGGCGTGGGGATTTTGTTTAGTCAGGCCAGCGATCACGCGCAGACGGTGGACGTGCGTTTCGGTTCGGTCGGCAGCACGCGGAACGGACTGCTTGCCTGGACCGATGCGATTGCGGTGCCGGCGTTCTTCTACTCGGAAAAGCAGGTTGGCGAAGGGAAGCTCGCGACCGATGGGGTGAAGATCCTTTTCCTCCCGCAGTCACTGAGTCTGGACGATCCTGTTGCCGGAGCTTTGAAGAAATGGGTGGAATCCGGCGGGATCCTTGTGGCTGACGTTCGTCCGGGTATGCGCAATATCCGTGGCGCATCGCGGGAGGCAGGTCTCCTCGATTCTCTTTTTGGTGTGAAGCAAAGCGCAGAAGGAGCTCCGCGCGAGGCGACAGTCCAATGGGCTGTGTCTGACGGAAAATCGCTGGAACTACCGGGGATGGTGGTGGATTCGGAGCTCAAGCCCGATGGAGCCACTCCAGCGGTGAGCACGTCCGATGGTGTTCCGCTGGTCCTGACCCGCACCCTTGGCAAAGGCCGGACAATTCTGCTCAATTTCACCCTTGGCAAGGCGCTGGCGAACCAGATGGATGACCCTGCGTTGAATGCCTGGATGCGGAGTCTTCTCAAGGAGGCGGGTGTGTCCATCGAATTGGAGGTGCCGTCTGGTTACATGGTGAACCGGTTTCGCTCCGAAGGACTGGAGTTGTTGAGTTGCCGGATACTCCCAGGAGCGGCGGAAAATGGGGTCATTCGACTGCCGCAAAAAATGCATGTTTATGATGTCCGGGCCGGCAAGTCGCTCGGCGAGACCGACGAGATTGTTCCGTCTGCAGGAGCTGGACGCAATACCCTCTACGCTCTTTCCCCGAAGCCAATTGCTCCCTTCACCGCCGCCGCCAAAGGCGAAGCGAAACGGGGAGCGGTCCTGCCCATCATCGTGAAGCCTGCGACGGACGACGGACTGTCCCGTCCGCGTCGGCTTTACCGGCTCGACTTAGTCCAGCCGGATGGCGTGGAGGTTCCTAACTTGCGGGCCTTTCAATGGGGAGCCGATGCGGTGACTTTTGAGGTGCCTCTGGCTCTTAACCTTCCCGCCGGCATCTACACCGCCCGGATCACCGATATCGTGACGGGTCAGTCTGAGTCCGTCGCCATCACGCTTCCCAAAGAATAAACCACCTATGAAACGACTTCTGCTTTTTCTTCTTCTGCCAGCCGCTCTGCGGGCGGCGGAAGTGCTCTCCCTGCAAACCGCGACTCCGGTCACGACGCCCCCAGTGCTCGATGGAAAACTCGATGATTCCGCCTGGAAAGAGATCCCGAAGGTGGGGACGTTTTATGCGTTTTTCTCGGGAGTGCCGCGGCCGGCTGCTTCTAAGACCGACTACCAGATTGGCTACGACAAGACGGGGGTTTACCTGTCCATCCGGTTCCACGATCCCCAGATGGACAAAATCAAGGCCTCGATCACGACGCGTGGCGACGGTGCGTTGTGGACCGATGACAGCGCGGAGGTGTATCTCGACCCGGATGGTGCGGGGATTGGATTCAGGAAATTTATGGTGAATTCCCTCGGCACCCAGGCCGGCGCCCTTCAACTCGATGCCGCCAACGTGGACCAAACTTGGAACCCGGACGGTTGGAAAGTCGCCACCGGCAAGGATGCCGAGGGCTGGACTGCGGAATTCTTTTTTCCGACGAGTGTGCTTGGCAGAACCGCTGAGCCCGGCGACCTTTGGCGCTATGCGATCACGCGCTTCGCTTACGCGGGGAAAGGTCTTCACGCTGCGTCCTCACCGGGCGCGAAGTTTTTCAATCCCGAAAACTTCGGCTGGCTCTATTTCCTGAAATCTGCGAAGCCCGATGCGCTGGCCCTCGGAAACGAGATCAAAAGCCGGATGCCCGGTGATTGGATCCTGCCGCTTGGGGCTGAGGCCGTGGCCAAGCAGGGGGACAAAATCGAAGTCGTGAGGCTGACCGAGCCGGTTGACACGGGCAAGGCAAAGGCTGTTGTTGCTCTGGCGGAGTGCCGCACACTGCCGGCTTCTGCGGAGGTTGCCGCCACGCTTGATGGGATCGTAGAAAAGCTCGCCGCCATTCCAGAGGGGGTGACGGATCCGGCGGATTTCGCCAAAGCGATGCTCGATTTGGCAGCGGTGGACAAGTCGATCGAGGATTACGCCTTCAGCCAGAAGCTCAAAGGGCTTATGGAGAAGAACGCCCCCCCGCCGCTCCCGACGCCCACGCCGAAAGAAAAAAAAGTGCCAAAGCCCAAAGTCGAGAAGGAGGAAAAGCCCGCAAAACCTGCCGGCAAGAAAGATGGGAAAACAGGTGCGGCTCCGGAGGCTCAACCACAAGCGGATTCTACCGAAAATTAATGCCGAGATCCTGTTCCCGAGATCGTGAACAATTCCTCTATGAATGTGATTGCCGAAGAAACCCTTTACGAGAACCCGCTCGGTTCGGCGGCGGACATTGCCGACTTCCGGATGGAAGGGCCTGGAACAGTCAGCTTCCCGCGCGGGCGGATGAGGCTGGAGAGCACGCTTGATCCCGGACCAGAGACGGATAAAGAGGCGAATCAGCGGGCAAACCTTGTCTTTTGGTGTCCGGAGGTCTTCCCGGACAATATCCGGATCTCGTGGGAGTTTATTCCGATCTACGAACCCGGTCTCGCGATATTGTTTTTTGCGGCCATGGGGGCTGAGGGAAAAGACCTCTTTGATCCTTCACTCGCGCCCCGATGCGGACCTTACGAACAGTATCATCACGGCGAAATGAATGCGCTGCATGTCTCGTATTTTCGTCGGCGGTATCCATGGGAACGCTCGATGAATATCTCCAATCTTCGGAAGAGCCACGGCTTTCACATGGTCGCCGCCGGAGCCGATCCGATTCCGTCGGTGAAGGACGCGGTCGGACCCTACCGCTTGACGGTGGTCAAACTGGGCGCGGACATCAGCTTCCACATCGGAGGAACCAATGCTTGGCAGCCAACACTGGAAATTCTGAGATTTCACGATAACGGGGAAACCTATGGGTCGGTGCTAGGCGGCGGGCGCATCGGATTCCGTCAGATGGCACCGCTCGTGGCCGAGTATTCCCATTTCAAGGTCGAGGCGATTGTCTCGGCGGGGGAGGTCGCATGAGTTTGCAGGCTCAGCTTCGGGAAAACGCCCAGCGCTACGACGCGATTCTTGGCAGCCTGCTGCCGAAATTTACCGAGGAAATTCGCAGCGAGGCGGATCACGCGGTGCAGGGAGAAATTTATTACAACGACGGACGATTTGTTGCCATCGGGCGCTCGGAGATCCGCTGGGTGGGCGACCAGATTGATGACCATGTCTGGAGGGAGCGCCCCAAGCGATTCCTCTATCTTCCGCCTTTGATGGCCGCCTATTTGGTGAGCGGTGAAGAATCATATGCCGAGGCCGCGCGGGATTACGTGGCCGACTGGATGCGCGCGCATCCTGCCTCAGCGGATTGGCGGATGCCGTCCTATGACAATTCGCTTAACCTTGCCATTCGGGTGGCAATTTTTGCCGAGGCGTTACCGGTTTTCTGCG
>JBDNFZ010000869.1:0-2098 GCA_041689555.1 Opitutaceae bacterium
AAGGTCCAAAGCGAAAAGGCGTTCAGTCGCGGGAAGGCGACGTCGCGGGCGCCGATTTGCAACGGCATGATGAAATTAAAGAACGCGGCGGAGAGCGGCATGATCGCGAGGAAGATCATGGTCGTGCCGTGCATCGTGAACATCGTGTTGTATTGCTCCGCGGTGAGCACAGAGCTGTTCGGCAACATCAACTGCAGGCGGATAAGCAGGGCTTCGACGCCGCCGACGAGGAAGAAGAACAGGGCGAACACGCCGTAGAGAAAGCCAATCTTCTTATGGTCGACGGTGGTGAGCCAGCTGACCAAGCCGGTCTGGGCGGTCGGACGCCAGAAAACGGCGGATTTTGCCGGGGCGGCGGTGTCCTTGACTTGGAGTTCCGATTTTAGAATGGCGTCCATGAAGAGTGATTACTTGAGGCTGAGGAGATAGGCGACGAGGGCGACCTCGTCGTCGGGCGTGAGCTTGATGTTATTGTCGATGTAACCCTTGGCCATCTTGTTGCCGGCTTTTACGGATTCGGGATTATTGAGCCAGCGCTGGAGTTGCTCGGGGTTGTTCTCGAGCAGGCCGGCGGCGAGGGTGGAGCGGGAGCCGAAGTGGGTCAGGGTAGGGCCGCTGATGCCGGCGAATCCGTGGCCGCGCACTTCGTGGCAACTCAGACAGGCTTTTTCTTTGAACAGGGCTTTGCCTTGGGCGATGAGCGCGGGGTTTTCGCCGCGGTCGGGAAACTGTTGGGAGCGCCAGGCATCCAAAGGCTCGGTATCAAATTTGGCGCTGATACCGCTCTCGTTTTGTTTGAAGGTGCGGAGCGAAGCGAACTGAGCCTTGGGGGTGTTTTGGTCGGCGACACGGGCCGACGCGACGTCGCGTGCGGGCTCGGTCTGCTGGGTCAGCCAATCGTTGAATTCTTTCGGACCGAGGGCGACGACGCGGAAGCGCATCAAGGCGTGGGAGTCGCCGCAGAATTCGGCGCACTGGCCCCAGAAATAGCCGGGCTCGTCGGCCTGGAGCCAGAGGTGATTGGCGCGGTTGGGGATCATGTCGACCTTCCCGGCGAGTTT
The DNA here is from genome assembly GCA_041689555.1 of Opitutaceae bacterium. Taxonomy (GTDB): domain Bacteria; phylum Verrucomicrobiota; class Verrucomicrobiia; order Opitutales; family Opitutaceae; genus Tous-C4FEB. Next base: position 1,062 of record JBDNFZ010000869.1, read on the forward strand.
CGGCACCCAGAAACTGTGGATCACGTCGGTCGTGCGGAGGTTGATCCTCACCGGACGACCGGCGGGAATGACAAGTTCGTTGGCCGTGACGAGCGCTCCGGCACCGGCGATTTGCTCGCTGGGATACTCGAACTTGAACCACCACTGGTAGCCGGTGGCGGTGATTTCGTAGCTGTCGGCTTTGCGGTCCTCGGGAACGTCGTAGGTATACCAAATGCCTTTTAGGGTCGGAATCGCGATAATTACAAGGGCGAGGACGGAGGCCCCAATAAGGCCGATCTCGATCAGGGGGTTGCCGTGACCTTGCTCGGGCGGGATGGCCTTTTCCTCGGCCTCGTTGCGGGCGCGGAACTTGATAGACGCGTAAGCGAGCACCCCGCCGACCAAAATGAAGATCACGAGGGTGACCCAGCAGGTGACATAAAACACATCCAGCTGATATTTGGCCACCGGGCCGGCGACCTTGATGGTCGATTGGTGTCCGTCCATGCGCCACCAATTGTAATCGCAGCCGGAGAGCAGGGCCAAGCTTCCGAGAGCGAAGGCGGCACGGCCCCAACGAGCCAAAGGCGAGAGGAATTTAGACAGGCGCATGGTGCGATTCAGGAAGTTTTAGAGGGGCCTTTTTGGGCCGCAGACCCTTTGAAGAGTCGGCGAACATCGGGCTAGATCAAGTTAGAATATCGGTAGATTCTTCCTATGCAACGCCTCGTCCGCTCCCGCGCAACCCGGACAACTGCGGATCGCGCACCTATTAAGCCTGCTCGTCCGGGCATTAGCGCCGAAAAAGGGCCGGGCCGGGGCGGCGAGGGATAAGTTTTCACGGAGCGGTCGGAGGGGCGGCTAATTTCGCGGAATCGCGTTTGCATCCGGGGGCGCCGGACGTTCAAGTCCCAAAGTATGAAAAAATATCTCGTTTTGGCATCAACGGTTTCAGCCCTCCTCCTAGCGGGCTGCGGCCAGAAGGAATCCACGGCACCGGCGGCAAATGCGCCGGCGCCTGCGGCAGCAGCCGCAGCCAAGCCCGCCGGGCCCCG
>JBDNFZ010000870.1:0-1976 GCA_041689555.1 Opitutaceae bacterium
ACCGCTGCAGCCATCTCTTGTGCATGGAATGCATCTTGGGGTCCTTGGAAGGGTATTAAGCAGCGCATCAACATCATCGACACTCCCGGCCACGTTGATTTCACGGCCGAAGTGGAGCGATCACTTCGTGTTCTCGATGGTGCCGTGGCGGTTTTCTGCGCCGTCGCCGGAGTTCAACCTCAATCTGAGACCGTCTGGCGCCAAGCGAACAAGTATCGTGTCCCCCGCGTTGCCTTCATCAACAAAATGGATCGCACGGGCGCGGATTTTTTCCGGGCGGTATCCGAGATGCGCGAGAAGCTAAAAGCGAATGCGCATCCGATATTTATCCCCATCGGTAAAGAAGAGAATTTTTCTGGCCTCGTCGATCTTGTCCAGAACGTTGCATATTTTTTCGAGGAGGATCCGAAGGACCAACTGGGCTTGAACCCAAACTCGGTGCCTATCCCGGCCGAAATGGCGGCTCAGGCAAAAGAATACCGCGATAAGCTAATCGAAGCGGTTTGCGATTTTGACGACGTCATCGCGGAAAAATATCTCACCGGGGCTGAAATCAGCGTTGAAGAGTTGATGCTGGGCGTCCGAAAGGCGACGATCTCCCTCCAATTTACCGGGGTCATTCCAGGATCAGCCTTCAAGAAGAAGGGCGTTCAACGTCTTCTGGATTGCGTGGTAAATTACCTCCCCAACCCCATCGACGTGCCTCCGATGCAGGGACAGGACAGCGACGGTAAAACTGTCGATGCGATTGTTAGCGATAAGGCAAAGCTCGCCGGTCTCGCTTTTAAGCTTTGGAACGATCCGTTTGTAGGACGTCTCGTCTTTTTCCGTGTCTACACCGGGCAACTCCCGCGGGGCATGGCTCTTTACAATCCCCGGACCCGCCGCACTGAACGTGTCTCCCGGCTCGTTTTGATGAGAGCGATCGAGCGTGAGGAAATCGACGTCGCCTACTCCGGCGACATCTGCGCCGTGGTCGGCGTGAAGGAAGTTATTACCGGCGACACACTCTGCGACGAGAATTTTGATATCCGTTTGGAACCACCGTCATTCCCGGAACCGGTCATCTCGATGTCGATCGAGCCGAATTCGAAAGCCGATCAAGAAAAGCTCGGTGTCGCGCTTCAGCGATTGGTAGCCGAAGATCCTACGTTGCGGGTCAAGACCGACCAAGATACCGGTCAAACGATTCTCGCCGGCATGGGCGAGTTGCATCTCGAGATCATCATTGATCGGATGAAGCGGGAGTTCAAAGTCGAGGCAACCTCAGGCAAACCGCAGATAGCCTATCGCGAAACGATCGGCAAGTCGGCGAACGGTGAAGGTAAATTTATTCGGCAATCCGGCGGCAAAGGCCAATATGGTCATGTCGTCATCAAGCTCGAGCCCAACGCGAAAGGTAAAGGCGTAGAGATTCTAAATGAAACCGTTGGCGGTTCGATCCCTAAAGAATTTATCAAGCCAGCAACCGAGGGTATCCGCGAAGGCACGAACAATGGGGTAGTCGCTGGATTTCCTGTTGTAGATGTTATCGTAAGAATCATCGATGGCTCGTTTCATGAAGTCGATTCTTCTGAGCTCGCTTTCAAAATGGCTGGCATTTTTGCGTTTAAAGAGGCTATGAAACAAGCGATGCCTTTACTCTTGGAGCCGATCATGGCCGTTGAAGTGACGACTCCGGAAGAGTATCAAGGTGATCTGATGGGGGACATCAATCGCCGTCGGGGTCAGATCCAAGGGATGGAGAACAAGACGGGTGCTTGTATCATTACTGCACACGTTCCCCTTGAGTTGCTCTTTGGTTATGTGACGGATATCCGGTCTCTTTCCAAGGGCCGCGCCAGTGCCGGTATCACGCCTTCGCACTTCGAGCAGGTGCCAAATTCTCTTCTCGCCAAGATTGTCGAGACCAACGCCAAGGGGCCCGCCCGCAGTTAACCCATCGTTCTTTTTTTTGCCATGAAAGGCCAACGCAT
>JBDNFZ010000871.1:0-5556 GCA_041689555.1 Opitutaceae bacterium
CGACGGTGTCGCGGCCGGCGGCGAGCGCGGTGTTGAGTCGGGAGAGGGCGGCGGCGAGGGCGGGAGCGCGGCGGGTGTCGTCGAGGAGATCGGCGACGTTGAGCTCGAGGGCGACAAGGCTGGGGGTGCCGAGGAGCGCGGTGAGTTGCGCGGTGGTTTTCGGGACGTAGGAGCCGACGAGGGTGAGGCCGCCGTGCGGCGTGGCGGCGGAAAACGCGGCGGGGGCGAGGAGCGGTTGTTGCGGTGATTGGCCGATGCGCGCGGCGACGAAGCCGGCGGCGGTGCGGTAGAGAAAGCGCGAGCCAGCGGCCTCGGCGGCGAGGGTGGCGGCGGCGAAAACCTCGATGTCGCGCGGGGCGCAGGCGTTGACGATACAGACGGAGCCGCGCGGGAGGGCGCGAATTTTTTCAGCGACGGCGACGGGGCCGCCACGGCGGATCAGATCGAGGGAGAGCGTGGCGACATCGGAGGCGCGGACGCGGCCGACGGTTTTTTCTTCGACCCACGCCGGGAGATGCGAAGAGCGGTAGCCAAAGGCGGCGTCCTTGGCAAAGGGTGTGGCGGCGGCGGGGACGAGGGTGTCGCCCTCGGCGACGTAGTGGGTGTCGTTAAGAGTGTAGCGTCCGCCGGCCTCGAAATAGGGCGAGATGAACGTGGCGTCGGCGGCACCGAGCACGGATTCGAGCGCATCGGTTTCGAGCGGGTAGTAACCGCGCAGGGTGGAGTCGCTGCGGCTGGCGACGACGAAGGCGCGGCCGGCGGCGGCGGAGGCGGCGCGGAGATTGGCGGCGAGTTCGAGGTGAAGGGTGCGGGAGTCGGCGGCGGTGAGACTGCGGGAATTGGTGAGGATGTAGAAACAGGCGGGCGAGGCAGCGGGTTCGTCGGTGAGCGTCGCCACATCCCACGTGGTGACGACGGGGATGTCGCGGACGGTCTGCGTGCCGGTGGGATCATCGTCGAGGACAACGAGGGTGCGGGCGGAGGCGGCGGCGCGGTTGGCCGCGAGCAAGTCGTCGGGCCAGACGGGTGGAAGCGCGGCGAAGGCGGCGGACTTGGAGTGGGCGGAAAGTGACATCAGTTGGCGGCGCGTTGGACTTCGGAGATCTTGAAATCGGTCATCGGGTATCTGGAAATCTCAGTTCCTCTGAATCGGGTGTCTTGCGGAGGTCCTGAAATTCGCAGTTTTGCACTGCCCGATTTCACGATTTCCCATTTCCGTGGGGATCATTTTCCGGTGATTTCGACCTGGACGTTTTGCGTGGCTAATTTCGTGAGGAAGAGGGCACGCTTGCCGAGTGTGCCTTGGTGAGGCGCGGGAGTGGCGGTGGCGAGGCCGGCGGCGATGAGCTCGGCATGCGAGGTTCCCACGTCGTCGACCTTGAAACAGAAGTGATGCAGCCCGGGGCCGTTTTTCGCGAGCCATGCCTGCAAGGGGTGGTCGGGGGCGAGGGGCTCGACGAGTTGGAGGTGAGTGTTGCCGAGGTCGAGGTGGGTGAGGCGGACGGTGCCGGCGTTGACGACTTCGCTGCACACGACGGGGAAGCCGAGGCGGTCACGCCAGATTTTCAGGGCGGCGTCGGTGTCGGGAACGGCGATGGCGAGATGGTCGAGACCCTGAAAACCGAAGACGGAATCTTGAAAGCGGGCAGCGGGCATCGAGAATTTTTCATTTCCAGACGACGACTTCGGGGATTTGGCGGTGAGGACAGATTTGCCGAGGATGCGGCAGAGTTGCTCGGATTCGTCGATCACCTCGGAGAGTTCGGGTAAAGGGAGGAGTGTCGCCTTTACGATGAAACGCAGCCAGCCACGGGTCTCGCGGAGCTCCTTGAGCGCGATGTTTATCTTGTGCGTGAAATCATCGCGGCTTTCGGCTGCACCGCTTTCATCGTAGTTGGGCGCAGATGAGGTGCAGCACCGCACGAGTTGGCCGGCGACGTGGCGGCCGAGACGCGTGTCAGGCAATGCATCGACGACCGTGCCGACGCGGGCGGCAAGATTCCAGAGGCGTTCGGACAGTTGAGCCTGGGTCATGGCGGGATGGGAGGGGCTCGAAGGTTGGAGCTTTCGGAAATCTTGAAAACGGGCATCGAGAATCGGTCGGCTTGTAATTTTCGGAGCATGGGAGCGGAGACTGAAAGCGAGTTGGAAAATTTTCAGTTTCTCGATGCCCGATGCCCGATTTCAAGATGTTTGCGACACGGCGACGACCTGTCCCGTGGCTTGAGACCGGTAGCAGGCTTCCATCAGGGCGGTGGATTTCAGGTAGTCGTCTCCGGTGTTTTCGAACGGGGCGCCATCCGCCATGCGATCGACGAAGTGACGCTGGATCGCGTAGACGCAGTCGCCGGCGAAGCCTTCGCGGGTGTGCGGGTAGTCGAGGATGCGGGAGGGCTGGCCGAGGAGTTTGAGCGTGAGGTTGCCTTCGAGGTCGAGGTCGAGGTGGCCTTTTGAGCCGTCAAGGCGGACGAGGCCGAAGGTGTAGCGCGGGTTGGCGGCGTCGGATTCGTTGTAGCGGGAGGCGTCGAGAATCGCGGTCGCGCCGCTGGCGAAGCCGCAGACGATCTGGGCGGCGTCTTCGCCCTTGATGTCGGGGTTTCGCTTTTGGAAACGGGTGTAAACGGTGGAAATTTCGCCGCCGAGGTAGCGGAACGTGTCGAGGAAGTGGACGCCGGTTTCGTAGACGAACAGGCGCGGATAGGTGCGGAAAAAAGGTTGGCGCGCGAGGTAGGCGTCGGGTTGCCAGCCGTCGCCGAGGCGGGTGCGGATGTTGATCGTGAAGAGGTCGCCGAGGGTGTCGGCGTCGAGGAGGCGGCGGATCTCGCGATACCAAGGTTGCCAGCGGAAATTCTCGTGGATCATGAGGCGCACGCCGGCGCGGCGGGCGGTCTCGACGACGGCGGCGCACTCGGCGTAGGTGGGCGCGATGGGTTTTTGGCAGATGATCGCGAGGCCACGGGCGGCGGCGAGGGCGACGGCTTCGAGGTGCGTCTCGGGCGGGGTGATGATGTCGACGAAGTCGGGTTTTTCCGTGTCGAGCATCACGGCGAGTTCGGTCCATGCGTAGGCGCGGGGGATGCGGAATTCATCGGCGGCGGCGCGGGCTTTCTCAACGCTGCGATTGGCGACGGCGACGATATCGACTTCGGGGATGCGCTGCCACGCCTCGTATTGGAAGCGGCTGAAATAACCGGCGCCGAGGACGACGCCGCGGAGTTTCTTGGTCAACATGGGGAGGTGGGCTCAGGGCGTCGGATCGAGAGGAATCCAGCGAAGTTTTTCGATGGTGTTGAGTTCAGGCCCGCCGCCGCGGCCGCCTCTGCCTGCGGCCACGTAGAGGTCGTTGCCGATGAACGCGGCACCGGTGCCGTGGCGGCCTTGGAGCAATGAAGGCAGCGCGGTCCACTTGCCGCCGTCTTGCAGGGAGAGGGCTTCGACTTCGTTGTGCGCGGTGCTTTGTCGGCCACTTTCGCCGCCGAGCACGATGACGCGGCCCTCGCGCACAACGACGTAACAGCCGCCGCGTGGGGTAGGGATCTTGGCGGTCAAGACCGTCCACTTCGCGGTGGCGGGATCGAACACGTCCACTTCGGGCACGGTGAGATCGAAGGGGTGTCCGTTCTGCGCGAAGGTGGCGCGGCCACCGGCGGCGACGATCTTTCCGTCGACGGCGGCGGCTTGGAAGTGATCGCGGGCGTGCGGGGCATCGGGCAGCGCGGTCCATAGGCCCGTCTTGAGGTCGAGCACGTCGCCCCACGCGACGAAACCGTTGAAGTGCCCGGTGGTGTTCCCGCCGATGAGATAGAGTTTGTCGTCGAGCAGAGCGACGCCGGCGCCGCCACGGACGCGGCCGGCCGGGAGGGCGACGCCTTTGGTCCATTCGTCTTTCTCCGGATCAAACCACCAGAGTTCGGGCACGGACGGTTCTTTCGGGTAACCGCCCGTCATAGCGCCGGCCACGAGAATGCGGGCGCCGACAGTGAGCGCTTGAAAGTGATGCATTACGATCGGCGTGGGCTTGAGTTTGCGCCACGCGTTCGTCGCTGGATTAAATTCTTCGACGGGCTTTAGGCCGCGTCCGCCGAGCAGATAAATTTTTCCGTTGGCGACGGTCAGAGCTGCTTCATGGCGAGCCGTGCAGTCGGTGACAGGTGAGAGTTTTTCCCAGCCGGCCGGTTCGGCGTGGGCCGCATGCGCCAACTGGACGGAGACGAGAAGAGCGATCGCGAGGGGAAATTTCATGGATAATGTTTAGGAGAGTTTACGGTCAGGGTGGGCGAAGAACCATGCGACGGCGGCAGCGGCGCTCAGTGCGGAACCAAGGTAGAAAAACGCCGTCGGCCCGCCGCTCCACACGAGCAAGTAGGGAAAAGCGACGGCCACGAGGGCGGAGCCGAGGTTGCCGGCCATGTTCATCGTGCCGGAAACTTTGCCGGCGTGGCTGCCGCCGATATCGATGCAGAACGACCACGACGGACTGAGGGTCATGTCCGCGCCGAAGATCGCAACGGAGAGCCAGAAGACGGCGCCCCAGACCTGCGCTTGACCGACACTCATCGCGAGGCCGAGGGCAGCGAGGGCGAAACCAATCACGGCGGGCAGGCGACGGGAGAGAGTCGAGCGACCGGACCGGAAGAGCGAGTCGACGAGCAGGCCGGAGACGATGTTACCCACGGCACCGCAAAGCAGCGGCACCATCGCGTAGAAGCCGGCCTGCGTGTAGGTGAGAGCGTAGCTCTTCTGCACGTAGGGAAAGAGCCAGCTCAGGCAGAAGAAGAACGTGAAATTGCTCGCGAAATATTGCCCCATCATGAGCCACAGGTTGGTTGAACGCAGCATCGTCGAGAGCGGAAGCGGAGTCGGGGCGACGCCGACGGCCGATTGAGCCTGACGGTTTGCGAGGATGAAGTTCAGCTCGATTTCCGAAATGCTTTTTTGCTCCGATGGTTCGTCGCGAAACCACCACCACCAGAGAAAAGCCCACAGGATGCCGACGACCATCAGCATCAGGAATGACTCCTTCCAACCGAATTTCGCGATCAGCAGGGGAAGAAGTGGCATCGTGATGGCGGCGCCCAGACGGGAAGCGGAAAAATTGATGCCTTTGACGAGGCCGCGCTCATTGACGGGAATCCACGAGTAGACGGCGCGCGCCATACCGGGAAACGCGCCGGCTTCACCCGCACCGAAGAGGAAGCGCACGATGAGCATCGAGGAGAAATTCCACGCGAAGGCCGTGAGTCCGGTGAATATCGACCAGGAAACGACGACGGCTGCGAGGATGCGGCGAGCGCCATGACGGTCGGCGGCGGCCCCGGCGGGAGTCTGAAGTAGGGCGTAGCCGAAGGCGAAGCCCGAGAGAATCCAGCCGAACTGGGCATCGCTGAGATTTAGTTCCGCGACGATGGGACCCTTCGCCTGGGTGTGAGACAGATTTCAGGCGGCGTGCGCGAAAGGCAGGCAATCGTTGCGGGCAACGCGGGAGTCGAGGCGATGTCGCCAGAACGCATCCAGGCGGCGACTGCTGTGGATGCAACGTAGCGCCAGGATGTTTTC
>JBDNFZ010000872.1:0-2216 GCA_041689555.1 Opitutaceae bacterium
CAACTCCCAGCAGCGCCTCTGGCCCGGCCAGTTCGCCACGGTCACCGTCACCCTCGACGCCCCCGAGGTCATGACCGTCCCCGCCAGCGCCCTCCAGACATCCCAAGCCGGCCAACACATCTACATCGTCAAATCCGACCAAACCGCCGAGCTCCGCCCCGTCGTCGTCGAGCGCGTTGCCGGTGCCGTCGCGGTCATCGCCAAAGGCGTCTCCGCAGGCGAGACCGTCATCGTCGACGGACAGCTCCGCGTCATCCCCGGCAAGCCCGTCGAAATCAAGACCCGCGATGCCGCCGCCGGCCCCCGCGCCGGGAAAGACCCCAAGGCCCCCGGAGACAAACCCAAGGGCAAACCCGCCGCCGCACCCGTCACCCCGGAGAAGCCCGCGCCATGAACATCCCCGAACACTTTATCCGCCGCCCGGTGATGACGACGCTCGTCACCTGCGCCATCACCATCTTCGGCTGGATGGCCTACCAACGCCTTCCCGTCAGCGACCTGCCCAACGTCGATTTCCCGACGATCTCCGTCTCCGCCAGCCTCCCCGGGGCCAGCCCCGAAACCATGGCCGCCTCCGTCGCGACCCCGCTCGAGCAGCAGTTCTCCAGCATCGCCGGCATCGAGTCGATGTCCTCGACCAGCTCCCTCGGCAACACGTCGATCACGATGCAGTTCAGCCTCGACCGCGACATCGACGGGGCCGCCCAGGACGTGCAGTCCGCCATCGCCGCCGTCCAACGCCGTCTTCCGCGCGACATGCCCAACCCGCCGTCGTTTCGAAAATCCAATCCCAACGACGACTCCATCCTCCTCCTCGCCCTCTCCTCAAAGACCCTCGCGCTTTCCGAAATCAACGAGTTCGCCGAGACCGTCCTCGCCCAGCGCATCTCCACCGTGGACGGCGTCTCCCAGGTCAATGTCTTCGGCGCGCAGAAATACGCCGTCCGCGTCCGCCTCGATCCCCGCGCCCTCGCCGCCCGCGGCATCGGCATCGACGAGGTCCGCACCGCCCTCGACACCAACAACGTCAACCTTCCCTCCGGCCTCATCGACGGCGCTTCCAAGTCCACCACCCTTCTCGCCACCGGCCAGCTCAAGAGCGCAGAGGGCTTCCGCAAGGTCATCATCAGCTATCGCAACGGCGCCGCGGTCCGCCTCGGCGATGTCGCCAACGTCGTCGACAGCGTCGAAAACGAAAAATCCTACAGTTGGTTCGACTCCCGCTACAAAGACGGCGTCGAGGATCCCGCCTTCGCCGCCGGCACGAAGGAAACCCGCGCCATCGTCCTCTCCATCCAGCGCCAGCCCGGCACCAACACCATCAAGGTCGTGGACGGCATCAAGGCCCTCCTTCCCTCCTTCCGCGCCCAGCTTCCCGCCACCATCGACCTCGAGACCATCGTGGACCGCTCGGTCTCCATCCGCGAGTCCGTGCATGACGTGAAGTTCACCCTGGTCCTCGCCATCATTTTGGTCGTGCTCGTGATCTTCCTCTTCCTCCGCTCCCTCTCGGCCACGATCATCCCGAGCATCGCGATGCCCATCGCCGTCATCGGCACCTTCGGCGTCATGTATTTTTTCGATTTCAGCATCGATAACATCTCGCTGCTGGCCCTCACCCTCTCCGTCGGCTTCGTGGTGGACGACGCCATCGTGATGCTGGAAAACATCGTCCGCCACATCGAGAAGGGCGAATCCGTCATGGTCGCCTCGCTGCGCGGCTCCCGCGAGATCGGGTTCACCATCATCTCGATGACGATCTCCCTCGTCGCCGTGTTCATCCCCGTGCTCTTCATGGGCGGTGTGCTGGGCCGGCTGCTCTACGAGTTCGCCGTCACCATTTCCGCCGCGGTCCTCGTCTCCGGCTTCGTCTCCCTCACCCTCACCCCGATGCTATGCAGCCGGTTCCTCAAACCCGTGGACCGCACCCGCCAGCACGGCCGGTTCTACCGCGCCACCGAGCGCATCTTCCAACGCAGCGTCGAATTCTACGAACGCACCCTGCGTTTTTCGCTGCGCTGGCGCAACGTCACCCTCGGCGTCGCCTTCGCCACCCTCGGCCTCACGCTCCTCCTCCTCGTCGTCATCCCCAAGGGCTTCATCCCCACCGAAGACACGGGCCGTATCCAGATCCAGGTCGAAGCCGCGCAAGACGCCTCCTTCGAGGCCATGCTCGGCTACCAGCGCGCCGTCACCGCCGTCGTGAAGCGCAACCC
>JBDNFZ010000873.1:0-1782 GCA_041689555.1 Opitutaceae bacterium
CGATGCGCCGTGAAATCGCGGCCTGGCAAGCTGACCGCAATCATCGCGGCGCACCGGTGAACTGGCGCTTCACCACCACGGACGCCCGCATCAAACTCACCCGCCTCTATCCGAAATTATAGACGTTACGGGATACTAGGCCGGCCGCGAGGAACCCGTTGTAGAGTCCTTGATTCGCCGCAAGCACCCGCGATTTCTCCGCAAACTCCGGCGTGAGGCCAAACGCACGCCGCCCCAGCGGTTTTGTCCAAAAAAACATCTCCAACACCAAAAAATAGAGGTGCAGCGCCGCCACAACCCCGACCGCCACCGTCGCTGCGAGATTCATCCCCGCACCGTGTCACCACCGCCACCGACCGCAACGTCGAACCTCGGCCATTTGTGACCGCGTTTCCCTCGTGCCCGCGTCGGTTCTCCGACTCATCCTTGCTTGATATTCCTCCCGCCTGCCCCCTTCCCCGCGACCTAGGGATTGCTCGGAAAAAATCCGCATCGGCGGTTGCCAATCTCCGGAAACAATCGGAGTTTCGCAGAAGAATGACCCAATCCAAGGCCGCCACCGCTCCCGTCGAGGAGAAATTCTCCCTTCCTTTGTTCCTCCTCACGGTCTCGGTCTCCCTCGCAGGGCTGGTCGGGCTCGTCTGGCTGCTTGCCCCGCAGGCCGTCTGGCATGCCCAGATTGCCTTCCCGGTTTGGCCTTTTATCGGGGCTTTCCTCGCGGTCCACCTGCTCACCTGCCTCTTTGAATATTTTTTCCACCGCTACGTCCTCCACCGGCCGGTCGTTGGCTTTCTCAGCCGCTTCTACAAGCAGCACACCCTCCACCATAACCTCACCCGCATCGGCCGGCGGCGCACGCCGGGCGGACGCGAGGTGCCCTTCGTGGAGAACATTTACCCGGTGACGACCCCGGAGCAGGGCGAGGCCTCGTTCTTCCCGTGGTATACCCTCCTCGCCTTCGCCGCTTTTCTCACCCCGGTCTTCGCCCTGCTCCAATGGCTCATGCCGACGTGGCCGTGGTTCTTCGCCGGCTACGGCGCCCTCGCCTTCGCCCTCGCACTCTACGAGGTCTTCCACGCCATCGAACACTGGGCCTTCGAACGCTGGGCTCCGCTCATCGAGAGCAAGTCTTTCGGCTGGCTCTGGCGCCGCGTCTACAGTTTCCACCTGCGCCACCACGCCATGATCGACTCCAACGAAGGCATCTCCGGCTTCTTTACCCTCCCGGTCTTCGACTGGGTATTTGGCACCGCGGTCATGCCGAAGACGCTTTTCATCCACGGCTCCGAATGGGATGCCTCCGAGTTTACCCGGCCCCGTCCCTACGCCTTCATCCGCTGGTGCGACGAACGCGCCGATGCGATCGTGAAGGGCCGTCGCGATCGCGCCCGCATCGCGGCCCCGGCCGCCGCCGCTGCCGCAGCCGCGAAAGACGACGCGGAGGCCGCCGCCGGTTCCTCGCCGACTTCGCCGGCCAACTGAGCGAAATTTTTCTTCCGCGACTCCGAGAGCCCCGGTTTCCCCGGGGCTTTTTTGTGTCCCCCGGTTTGACGGGAGCGCACAGTGCGTGCGGCTGGGCCGACCCGGTTCTTCAACGGGACCTCGGAGCAACAGCCGATGAAATCCGGACTTTTCAAGGTGGCGTCGGGACCTTGTAGCACTGCTGGCCAAGGGCAGAGGCTTCAAGCAAGCTGCCCTTGGCCAGCGGTGTTGGGGAGGGCGGGCCGGCCGGCCCGCCCTCCCCGCCTGCGGTCAGTCCCGTTCGGACCTTGGGCCTTGGAG
>JBDNFZ010000874.1:0-2370 GCA_041689555.1 Opitutaceae bacterium
TGCTGAAAATCCATCAGCACCACTTTTTCGGGATTCCAACGGGCTCCCGGGCAGCGGATTTCCAGCCCGCTGAAAATTTGTCGCCAACCATCCGTGGTTTTAATTCCCGGAGGCCGGCTGTCGTAAACCCGCCGGGCTTCGACGGAATTTCCATCCGAAAAACTGATCTGCACCAGCCCGGAGGTTTCTTTCAAATCGACGACGGATCGACCCAAAGCCCACGTCACCGAAGGAGCCTGCGCGAGTAAGGTCTCCGCCTTACGGTAGAGCGCATCGGAAGGGATGCGCTGGTAAGGAAACCGTTCGCTGCCTCGGACGACCGATGCGTTTCCCGATCCCACCGTCCATTCGAGCCAGCGATGCGACACGCAGTCGACGAACGGGTGGGGCCGCACCGACCAACTGCACCAAGTCCGGTCGCGTTCGCGAGTCGTCCGGGGGTCGACCATCAGGATTCGCGGCGGATTGGGCAGTGCCGCCAAACGCACGGCGAGGCTAAGGCCCGCCAAACCGGCTCCGACGATGGCCACGTCATATTCGGAGTTCACGGACTGGTATGGCTCCCGCACAAATCGCCCAGCGCGAGATGCAGCCGGGCTTCGTGGCCGATGCCTCGGACGTTCCGAAACGGCGGAAAAGGGGATGACAAACAGCGAAGAGCCAAGGCGATCCGCCGCCATTTTGGAACGACCGTGCGATTGAGAACGGCGGCCGGCCCGAGCCGCAGCATTTCCTGTCCGATCTCGCGATAGACCCGACCTGCGAGCCAGATCCCACGGCGGCTTTCCTTGGGCAAGTAGTGGAGCCCGATGAAACCACTGGCGAAATACTCCTCGGCCAACCGGATGGATTGCCGCACCGCGGCCCATGCCGGAAGGGGATCGGTTGCCAAACTCTCCGCCGTGGTCCCTTGCGGCAACCATTCCCGAGGGAGGTAAATACGCGAAAGCCGGGCGTCATCGCGCACGTCTCGCGCGATGTTGATCAATTGCATGGCGATCCCCAAATCCAAGGCATGCGGCTTCGCCGCCGGGTCGGTGGCTCCCAAAATCTCCGCCATCATCAGGCCGACGGTGCCGGCCACACCGTGAGCATAGCGCACCAACTCGTCCTTGGATTCGATGCGTCTCGGCCCGGTGTCGCGGGCCAGGGCCGCCAAAAGCGCATCGGCCGGCCGATCATCGGTCAGCCCAAGCGAGCGATAAATCCGACACGCGGGACGGTCCGCTTTGTGCAAAGTGCCCCGAAGAGTGAGCAACTCCGCGGTCGCTGCGTCTGGGTTTTCGGAGGCATCGGCCAAGTCATCCAACTCCCGGCAGAACGCATACAAACACGTCGCCCGATCGCGTTTTTGCGTCGGCAGGAAACGCGCCGCGAGGTGAAAACTACGCCCGTGTCGCGCCAACACCCGATTTGCGTCGGCGAGGTCGGGATTCATTCTTCTCCCTCTTCGCGAAGAATATTTTCCACCACTTTGGCGGATGTGACTACGCCGGGCAAACCCGCGCCCGGATGAACCCCGGCGCCGACAAAATAAAGCCCGGCGACATCTTCGCTTTTGTTGTGAAACCGAAACCAGGCGGATTGCGTGAGAATCGGAGCGATGGAAAACCCGCTGCCTTGGGCGGAAAGCAGGGAGTCGGAAAAATAGCGGGGAGTGACGAAAAACTGTGAGACCACGTGGCCTCGAAGATCCGGCAATATCCGTTTTTCAAGCTGTTCAAGAATCAAGGCCGCGTATCGCGGGCCGACGACATCCCAATTGATCGCGGTTTTTAGATTCGGAACCGGAGCAAGGACATAAAAAGCATCGCGCCCCGGCGGAGCCATTCCCGGATCGGTGGCGGCCGGCCGATGCAGATAAAGGCTCGGGTCTTCCGCCAATTTTCCGTCTTTGAAGATATCGTTCAAGAGCTCGCGATAGCGTTTGCTGAAGAGAATGGTGTGATGGGCGACGTCGGGGAAAGTCCGGTCGGTGCCGAAATATAGCACGAAGAGCCCCATGGAATAATGCAGCCGGTCGAGGCGCCGGTCCGTCCATTTTTTACGATGAATCGGCGCGATCAGGCGGCGATAGACGTCGGGGGGATCGTTATTGGCCACAACCAATCGGCAAGGCTCCCTCACGCCCTCCCCCGCGTGCAAGGCGACGACGCGGCCGGTCTGCACTTCGATCTCCGTCACGCTCCGATCATAGCGGAAGCGCACGCCGTGGCGCTCCGCCAACGCAACCAACGATCTGACCAATTGCCCGGTGCCCCCGCGTGGATACCAAATGGCGCTTTTGATTTCGAGATAGTGAATCAGCGAATAAAGCGACGACGTGTTGAAAGGATTTCCCCCGACCAACAAGGGTTGGATACTGAAAAA
>JBDNFZ010000875.1:0-2562 GCA_041689555.1 Opitutaceae bacterium
CGGTTGAACGACAACTCGAAACCGGCGGTGCGCTTCAACACGAGTTGCTGCAGCGAGAGGTCCATGGCCTCCAGCCGCGATTTTTGCCGCGAATTGGGACCGACCAGAAGATTGTCGAAGAAGTTAAAAGTGGAGGGATCGATGAAGTTCTCCGCCGTGTAGAAAGCCTGGTCGGGAAAAGCGTAATCCTGCCGCACCCGGCTCAACTCGCGCGAATACGCGTGCTGCGCGGTGTTCGTCAGGCCCGACCACGGAAAAAAGACGTTGTTGGCAACAAACGCCCGGCCGAGGACCGCCTGGCCCGCCGGCGAAAGCGGAGTGTTGTCGCGCGGGGCGGCGGCCTCGGGACCTTGGAAGACAAACGTCGGCGAACGGTTGACGAGGTCCACCGTGCCGATCGTGGCGGTGCGGGCTGCGGCCGTGAACACGCCGCTGGCCACGCCCGGATCGTAGGTGACCTTGCCGCGCGCTCCGAGCGCCATGAGGTTGGCGGGCAGCGTGGCATCGAACCACGAGGACAACCGGTCGGAAGGAGGCAGCACGCGCGGGTTGTTCGCCACGATGCGGCCGCGTTCGTAAGAGCCGCGGATGACCGTGGAGTCGAGAATGCCGCGATTGCGCAGGGGCGTCACATCCCAGGCCGCCGCCGCGTATTTCCGTTCGGTGTCGGTGAACGCGAAATCCTGCTGGTATTTTTCGTCGTCCTTCACGCCCGCCACCCGCACGGCGAACGTGCCCCGGCTCGGCACCAAGTTGGCGTCGAGCGTGGCCCGCCAGCTCCCGTAGCTGCCGATGGACAACTCCGCTTTGCCGCGCTGGCGTTGCAGGTCAGCCGAGGTGGTCGAGGTGTTGATGATGCCGGCCGGACTGCCGACGCCGAAGAGCAGGGCGTTGGCCCCGCGGTTGATTTCGACGCGGTCCGCGTTGTAGCCGTCCATCGGAATGATGGAGCGGTAGAAATTCCGCGCCTGGGTTGCCTCCGCCAAGCCGCGCACCCGTGTGCCGGTGGGTCCGTTGCCGAGCGAGGGTTCGCTCGTGACGCCCCCGCCCGCCGGCGAAGCCCCGGAAAGATTACCGCCGAATCCGCGCACCTCCATGTTCGCCTGGTAGACGAGCACGTCCGCCAGATTTTTCGAGCCGGTGTCCTCGAAAAACTTTGAGGTAACCACCGACACGGATGCGCCGAGATCGGTGAGCTTGGTGTTGAGCCCGGTGCCCGCCAGCGAGTTGCTGGCCTCGTAACCCACGTCCGTCGAGGTCTGGACCGTGAAGGGAGAAAGCACGATGGTCTCTTCGGCGGGGGCCGGGGCCTTGGGTTGCGGGGTGAGCGTTTGCGCGGTCAGGGGCATCGCGAGCAGGCCGGCAAGCAGTGACGGGAGCAGGCGGCGGACGGGGATCGGAGCTGGGGTGGACATAAAATGGGGGGGAACAGAGACGACGGAAAGCGGGGTTGGGGTTGGCCCAAAAACAGTCCAAGGCGACCGTTTTGCTTGAGATTGACTCCGGGGGATTCAGCCTGCGCGGGCATTAGCACAACCATAGCAGGGACAAAAAATGCGGTCTATGGGTCAGTTTGATAATACTATCCTTAAATTGATTTCGGTATGGCCATGACCTTTCACTCCATCGAGCAACTCGGCCCGCCCTTCGTCGGGGTCTCGGAACTGGGACTCGTCATCGCCCAAGAGAAGGGCCTCCTCGTGCGCAACGCCGAGATGAAGCTGCTCTTCTTCCTCCAGGCCGACTGCCAACAGGAGATCGAGGGCTTCGGCACGTTTGCGATGCAGACGGGCGATATCTGTGTCGTCCCCAGAAATTGCCGGCAACTTTACCGCCTGAACGGTGCGCCGGACTCCGCGCGCCTGCACGTGTTGAAACTTTCCCTGAGCCTGCCCGCCCTGCCCGCGCCGGGCCAGCCGACCAAGGTAAAGGTCCGGGGCAACCCCGAGACCGATCTCAAGGCGTTTTGCCGGCATCACTTCACCGAGATCCGCCATCTGCCCCTCGCCCAAACCGCCCCGATGCAGGAGATCATGCTCGCGATTCGCCGGGAGGCCGAGACCCACCGCCCCGGCATCCGCCACCGGGTCCGCGCCCTCTGCACCAATCTCCTCGTCCACGTGGCGCGCCGCCTCCACGACACGCCCGACGCGGCGAAGCCCGCCGATGCCGCCGGCCACGGAGCCGTCGTCAACCAGACCAAGGAATACCTCATCCGTAATTTCGCGAAGCCCCTCACCCTCGGCGAAATCGCCTGGCATGTGCGCCTCAGCGAGGAGCACCTCGCCCGCGTCTTCCGCAAGGTCACCGGCCAGACCGTTTTCGACTACCTGCGCACGATCCGGCTCGAGTCGGCCAAAACCCTCCTGATCGACTCCAACCAAACCCTCACCCGCATCGCCGCGCAAACCGGCTTCGGCTCCCTCTCGCTCTTCAGCCGCAACTTTTCCCAATACGTCGGCGTCAGCGCCTCCGTCTACCGAGAACAACGCGCCCAAGGCACGCGCTGGACGTAGCCGGCTCCGGCGTCTCGTGGTTTTTCGCTCACGGGCACGAAGACCC
>JBDNFZ010000876.1:0-2724 GCA_041689555.1 Opitutaceae bacterium
CTCTACGGCGAGTTGGTGCTTTCCGGAGTGCCAAGTTGAAGGTTGAAAGATGATAGACCGGACTCGCTTGCCGACCTTTCACCTTTCAACTTTCACCCTTCAACTTTTCCGATGAGCCTCACCCTCGCCACCCTCGTTCCCGGTCTGGTCCTGCTTGCGCTCGGCATGCCGTTGTTGCTCGGCAACTCGGTGGCGGGCGCGGCGCTGAAGGCGTTTCCCCGGTCCAAAGCGGCGGCCTATCTTTTTTTCGGCGCGGGCGCGGGGTGGTTTTTGTATAACATCTGGAATCTCTCGATGGCCGACATGGGGGAATACCGGAAGCTGCTCTTCGTCGGATTTCTTCTCGTGGCGGTCATGGCATTTAAATTTGTGCCGGATTTCCTTTCGGTGCGCGGCGTCTGCGCGCTGGTGCTGCTCGCGGCGACGCCGTTGCTCGAACCGGCATTCACGGAGTGGGCTCAACCCCAGCGACTCTTCATGGTCACCGTCGTTTATCTGGGGATTGCCGCCGCGATCTGGCTCGGGGCGCAGCCGTGGCGGCTGCGGGATTTGATCAACTGGCTCTTCGTCGTGCCGGGCCGGGCGCGGATCGCCGGCGGGATGATGGCGGGCTACGGCCTGCTCCTGTGCGGCGTGGCCTTCACCTACTGAAGGCATGTCGGCCCCCTCCTCCGTCGCGGTCGCCAAACCCGCCCCCGTGCTGCTCGTGCTCGCGGGGCCGGCCGGTTCCGGCAAGAGCACGTTATGCGATCGGATCGTGCAGGAGGTCCCGGGCTTCGCGCGGGTCGTCACCACCACCACCCGCGCGCCGCGGCCGGGCGAGGTCAACGGCGTGCATTACCACTTTCTCACGTCCGAACAATTCGACGCCAAGATCGTGGCGGACGAATTTCTCGAATGGGCCTGGGTGCATGGCGAACGCCGCTACGGCACGCTCAAGGCGAGCGTTTTCGAGCCCCTCGCCCATGGGCAGAGTTTGGCGATCAACCTCGATGTGCAGGGCGTCGCCAGCCTGCGTGAGGAGGCGGAACATTCGCTGATCCTTCAGCGCGCGATGGCGACGATCTTCATCCGGCTCGACCACGGGCAACTCGTCGCGCGCATCCGCGGGCGCGGTCAGGACGACGACGCCGAGATCGCTCGGCGGATGGCGACGGCCGAGGCCGAGTTGCTGGAGGCGGCGAAGTTTGAATTCGTCATCGAGAGCGGCACGCGCGACGAGGATTTCGCGGCGTTGCTGGAGATTCTGGAAACGGCGCGGGCTCGGGCGGGCTGACCGTCGCCGCCGGGTCACGCCTGGGCGATAGCCTCACCCGCCGATGTAGCTCATCTCGATCTTCGCGCGGGATTCGCCGGCGGCGAGGAGGCCGGCGCGTTCGTCGCTGTAGCGGTCTTCGCGGCCGCGCCAGATGCGCGCGAGGTAGGCGGCGAGTTCGGTATCGTCGGCGCCGGCGCGGAGGCAGGCGAGCACGTCCCAACCGAGCGAGGCGAAGAGGCAGGTGAAAAGTTTGCCGTCGGCGGAGAGACGGGCGCGGTGACAGTCGCGGCAGAACGGCTCGGTCACGGAGCTGATGAGGCCGATCTCGCCGCGACCGTCGGCGTAGCGGTAGCGCGCCGCGACTTCGCCCCGGTAGGCGGGGCCGACGGCTTCGAGCGGCCAGACGGCGTTGATGCGCGCGACGAGTTCGCGGGCGGGGACGACGCGCTCGGCGGACCAGTGGTTGGTGTTGCCGACATCCATGAACTCGATAAAGCGAAGGGAGTGGCCGCAGGCGCGGAAATATTCGCAGAGGGCGAGGATTTCGCCGTCGTTTACGCCGCGCTGGACGACGCAGTTGATTTTGACGGGCAGGCCGAGCGCGGCGGCGGCATCGATGCCGCGGAGGACGCGGGCGACGCTGAAGCCGAGGCCGTTGAGCTTGCCGGCGGTGACGTCGTCGAGGGAATCGACGGAGACGTTGACGCGGTCAAGGCCGGCGGCGCGGAGGGCGGGAGCGAGTTTTTCGAGGAGCCAACCGTTGGTGGTGAGGGCGACGTCGGGCAGGCGGAGGTCGTGCTTGAGCGCGCGGACGAGGTCGGGGACGTCGGGGCGCAGGAGCGGCTCGCCGCCCGTGAGGCGGATTTTTTCCACGCCGAGCGTGGTGAAGGCGCGGGCGATGCGGGTGAGTTCGCCGAGGGACATGAGCTGCGGATCGCGCAGGAAGGCGTGGCCGGGGCCGAAGACCTCCTTCGGCATGCAGTAGGGGCAACGGAAATTACAGCGGTCGGTCACCGAGATCCGGAGATCGCGGAGGGGGCGCTGGAATTGATCGACGGGGCCGGGCATCGGAGAGGAGAAAACCCGACGGTGCGGCGATGGCAAAGAAAACGGCGAAATTTCGTTCGCCCCGGCCCGTCGAGACGCCAGAAAACAGCGGTCCCCATGCTCCTCACTCCCGCCGTAGCCGAGCGGCTCATCCGCGAAAACATCCCCCTGCTCCACCGCGAAGACTGTCCCCTCGAGGCGGCGCACGGGCGGATTTTGCGCGCGGATCTGCGGGCCGACCGCGATCTGCCGCCCTTCGACCGGGTGACGATGGACGGTTACGCGCTGCGCGCCGCAGCGCTGGCGGCGGGCATTCGGGCGTTTCGGATCGAGGGTGTGCAGGCGGCGGGAATGGTGCCGCGCACGCTCGGTCCGGAGGCGGATGCGTGCGTCGAGATTATGACGGGCGCGGTCTTGCC
>JBDNFZ010000877.1:0-2783 GCA_041689555.1 Opitutaceae bacterium
TAAGTCAGGTGCCGCTTTGCTGACAAACGCCGCAAAGGACGATAAGGTGACAATCACCGGATTGCACGGCAAGTGGACCCAGATCAGCCTGAGTCGAAAGCTCACCGCCTTTATCGCGATCAACGCAATGCCCGGCTATCTTCCGTCCATTGCCACAGCGCCCGCGACCCACTCCGCCGTCTCAAAACCGTTTCCCTTGGCACCCGCACCTGCGTCCCCGATTGCCTATGGCGCCGGAACCCCGGGACGAGCCGCTCCTATGGTCAATCTCGGCGACGGAGGAGCCAGCTCCCTACCGCGACAATTCATCGGAAATTTTGTTTCTACGCGCCGTCCATTCACGCCACGACGACCATTCGACTGGGCCCTTAACGACGATGCCGGTCGGCGATACGCCTATCTCGACGTCAGCAAGTTACTCTTTACAGAACAGATTGAAAAATATGTCGACCGCGGTGTCGTCGTCTACGGCGCCGCGAAAAATGCCCCTGGCGGAAAAGATCTATTGATTGAGGTCGAATCGCTTCAACTCCGGTAGGTTCGGCTTGGGTGCTCAAACACTCCTGAAGCAATCATCTGCACCACTCCGCCGATTCGCCGATGAATGCCCAACTCAAAGCAACCGCATGCAACTGATCGACGGCAACGCCATCGCCTCGACGATCATAGCCGATCTTAAGGCAACCGTCGGACACTTAGCTGGTCGGGCCCCGTGCCTTGTCCTCGTTCGTGTCGGTGAGGATCCGGCCTCGGTGTCCTACGTCAGAAAAAAGGAAAAAACGGCGGCGGAAATCGGGGTTAAAAGTCGGGTGATCTTGCCCCCGGCTTCCATTGATCAAACGGCCCTGGAGTTTATCATCGACGAACTCAACCACGACCCGGACGTTGATGGGATTCTTGTTCAATCGCCCCTGCCCAAACACTTGGATGAGAGCGCGATCTTTCGCCGCATTTCCCCTGCGAAGGACGTCGACGGTTTTCACACGTTAAACCTTGGCAAACTCACGCAGGAGGACCCTTCCGGTTTTGTCGCCTGCACTCCGGCGGGAATCATGGAAATGCTAGCCCGAAGCGGAGTGGATTTATCAGGCAAACACGTGGTCGTGCTGGGTCGATCCTTGATCGTTGGCAAACCCGTCGGTTTGCTTGCGCTTCAAAAGAAGAGCGGTGCCAACGCGACGGTAACCTTCTGCCACTCGGGCACCAAGAACCTTCCGGCGATCACCCGTCTGGCCGACGTGCTCATCGTGGCGGTCGGGCGAGCAGACTTCGTGACGGCCGATATGATTAAGCCGGGTGCGGTCGTCATCGATGTTGGCATCAACCGGATCATGGATCCGTCCAAAAAAACCGGCTATCGCCTGAGCGGAGACGTCCATTTCGCATCAGTCGCCCCACTCTGCTCAATGATAACTCCCGTGCCCGGTGGGGTCGGACCCATGACGGTTGTGATGCTCATGCATAACACCATCAGGGCCCATCGCCAAAATATGCTTTCTGCTACGCCCTAGCTTGCAGGTCGAACCGAATCCCTTTATATTCCCCCGTTAAACATGGCCGTATCCAAAATTCTGGTCGTCGACGATCAACCGATCAACGTCCAGCTGTTGAAGCGTAAACTCGAGCGCGAGGGACTCGGCGTCGTCGCGGCCTACACCGGACTCGAGGCAATAGAGTTGGTTGATCGCGAGAAGCCCGATCTGATCTTACTAGATGTGATGATGCCTGACATGGACGGCATCGAAGTCTGTCAGCGACTCCAGGCCCGGGAAGAGACCCGTTCGATTCCCATCATCTTTATTACCGCCCGATCAACAAAAGAAAGCAAACTTGAGGGTCTCGGAGTCGGCGCGGTCGATTATATCACCAAGCCCATCGATCTCGATGAAACGTTGGCCCGGGTGCAAACGCAGCTCCGCTTTGTAGCTATTAATCGGCAATTACTCGATCTAACCCGACGCCTTGAAGAGGCTCGACGAGCCGCCACGATCGGAGCTATTACCCAAGGAATTGCCCATAACCTCAACAATCTCCTCGGAGTCGTAATCGGATATTTGGACCTCATCCAAGTCTATTACGACAAACCGGAGCAAGTTAAGAAAAACACCAAGCACGTGGAGGATGCCGTCCAGCGGATTGTGAGCATTATTAAGCAACTCAGCTCATTGGTGGTGAAGATCCGTCCGCCGTTGGTAAAGACAGGACTGCCGCGCCTGCTCGAAAGCGGTATCGCGCGTTTCCAATCGGACTACAAAGTCTCTGCTCACGTTGCGGTAGACAACCCCTTGGGCGACCTGCAAATCGACGCCAACATCGAAGTATTGGACGAAGTGCTTTCCAAAGTTCTGATTAACGCTTGGGAATCCTATGATAACGAGCCGACCGATTCGCGGCCGATTGCTCTTTCGACCAGGCTCATTGAGAAGCCCGATGAGGGCAAGTTTGTTGAAATCCGTATCGAAGATCGCGGGCACGGAATCGATCCGGAGATTCGCGACCGGATGTTCGAGCCCTTCATTAGTTCAAAACATACGGTCGGCGTCGGCATGGGGCTTACCGTGGCTCGCCATGCCCTGCGCACCTTGGGCGGCGAAGTCACGATGGCCTATGTTCCAGGGGGCGGAACGGCTTGTATTCTTACGCATCCGCTGGAGAAACGGGCCAAGAAAACCACCGCATGAATTGGGTCGAAACTCGGACGGTCCTATCGACCTACCTTGGGGTTCGACTTAAGATTTCCATTTAGACTATGGAGACCATGGCGTTCCTCGGCACCGGAAACA
>JBDNFZ010000878.1:0-6877 GCA_041689555.1 Opitutaceae bacterium
AGACGATGCGCCGTGAAATCGCGGCCTGGCAAGCTGACCGCAATCATCGCGGCGCACCGGTGAACTGGCGCTTCACCACCACGGACGCCCGCATCAAACTCACCCGCCTCTATCCGAAATTATAGACGTTACGGGATACTACAACGGCAGCCACTACCTCGTCCACGCCGGCACCGGCCGGCCTTTCCTCAAAGCTGGCGCCGATGCGCCCGAGACGCTCCTCGCCTACACCGACTTCGACGACACGCTCGGCCTGAAAAAGGAAGTTCCCCTCAAGACTTGGGCCCCGCACGCCGCCGACTGGCGCTCCGGCGATCCCACTTGGAAAGGCGGCAAGGGCAGGGGCCTGATCGGCGCCCTGAACTACCTCGGCGGCAAAGGGGCCAACGCGATCTCCTTTCTCACCTACAACGCGGCCGGCGACGGCGACAACGTCTGGCCCTTCGTCGCCCGCGACGAGAAGTTCCACTACGATTGCTCGCGCCTCGACCAGTGGGAAATCGTCTTCGCCCACGCGCAGGCCCGCGGTCTGTTTCTGCATTTCAAACTCCAGGAAAACGAAAACGACGACGACCGCATCGGGCCCCAAGGCAAACCCGGCCGCGTGCCCGAGTCACTCGACGGCGGCCTCACCGGCCCCGAGCGCCGACTTTACCTGCGCGAGTTGATTGCACGCTTCGGTCATCACCTCGCGCTCAACTGGAATCTCGGCTAGGAAAACACCCAGTCGCCCGACGAACAGCGCGCCATGGCGCAGTTCATCTCCGACACCGACCCCTACCACCACCTGATCGTCATCCACAGTTTTCCCAGCCAGCAGGACCGCGTCTACGAAGCCCTCCTCGGTAAGCAATCGCTCCTCACCGGTGCCTCCGCGCAAAACAGTTGGAAGACCGCCCACCAGCAGACGCTCCGTTGGGTTCGCGCCTCCGCCGCCGCCGGCCGTCCGTGGGTCGTCTGCAACGATGAACAAAACC
Organism: Opitutaceae bacterium; assembly: GCA_041689555.1. Lineage (GTDB taxonomy): Bacteria > Verrucomicrobiota > Verrucomicrobiia > Opitutales > Opitutaceae > Tous-C4FEB. The sequence goes on from JBDNFZ010000878.1 coordinate 978, forward strand.
CCGCGCACCAAGGCGTGCCCCCCGATCCCGGTTACAAAGGTTTCGCCGGGCTGAACAACGCCGGCAAACCCGTCGGCTACGATCTCCACGACATCCGCCAAGCCACGCTCTGGGGCACGTTCATGGCCGGCGGTGCCGGCGCGGAATACTACTTCGGCTACCAGCTCGGCGAAAACGATCTCCGTCTCGAGGATTTCCGCAGCCGCGACCGCTCTTGGGACTACTGCCGGATCGCCCTCGGTTTCTTTCGCGACCACGCGATCCCTCTCGACCGCATGACCAACGCCGACGAACTCGTCGGCAACCCCGAGCACGACAACTCCGCCTACTGCCTCGCCGAACCCGGCAAGCTCTACCTCATGTATCTTCCGGCCGGCGGCACCGCCCGACTAGATCTCACCTCTGTAACGGGGGACTTCAGCCTTACTTGGTTTAACCCCCGCGACGGCGGCCCGCTTTCGCCCCCTGAAAAGATTCCTGCCGGCGGGAAAACCGTCCTGACCGCCCCTTCCGCCGATGACTGGCTCGCCGTCTTGCGGCGGTGATTTCTCTCCGCGCCCTCAAGTTTTCTAAACCGATTCCCCTGCTCTTCGCCGCCGCCTCTCCGCGCCTACGCCTTCGCCGGAGCGGCCGGCGGGTTCGCCTGGTGGCTCGACGGTTTGGGCGGCGTCGAGAACGGCCCGTGCTGGCCCCGAAACACCCGCGGCGCCAGACCGACATGCTTCCGGAAAAGTTTTGAAAAGTGATATGGGTCCGACAGGCCCACGGCCTTCCCGATCTCCGAGATCGGCAGCGTGGTGCTCAAGAGCAGTTCCCTCGCTTCCCGGAGTTGGCGGTCGACCAGGTGCCGCTTGGCCGACACGCCGAGGTGCCTTCGGAATAGTTTCAACACATGCGAGCGGCTCCGGCCGATGATCGCCGCGAGGTCCTTGATGCTCGGGGCCAGGTGGAATCCGCGCTCGATGTGGACCAGCAGCCGGTCCAGCTCCTCAGGCCGGCTGACCTCCGCCGCCATCGCCCGCGAAGCGGTGGCCCGCGCGAGTTCGCGCACCAGCAGCAGGCCCAGCGCGCGCGCCTCCGTCTCGTCGCGCGCCGAGCCGGCGAACCACCGCACCGTATAGTCCATCAGCCGCCCGAGGGGCTCGTCGGCCTGCGCCCGCAGCCGCACCACGCCTTCCAGCCCGGGCCACGCGACGTCGCGGCGGTCCGCCGAGTCCGCCTCGGGCTCGCCCGCCTCGTGCGGCACGTTGGCCAGCCAGCGGCTCCCCGGCCGATACCACGGCACGAGGTGGACGTGCTCCGTGAACATCGGCTCGCGCGCCGAGGGGAAATAGGCGATCCGCCGGTTCCACGGCAGCACGTAGAGATCGTGCGGCTCCAGCCGATAGCGCACGCCGGCCACCGTAAACTCGCCGCGTCCGCTTTTACACCAAAACAATCCCCGGCTCTGCACCCGCCCGTTGGTAAACGACTGCCGCCCGGCAAACTGAAACGTCCCCGCCCGGCACACCGCCGCTGCGCCGATTCCCGGCGGCGGATTTATCGGGACGGCCGGGGTGGGGCGGGGTCGCGCTTTCGCCATGAAATGCAAAACAACTAAAGATTCCTCCCTTGTCCATGGTTTTGCCCGTCGCGCACCTGCTAGAATTTCGCGTCTCATTCCGCCTCGGCGGGATTTCCCCTTCCGCTGCCTTAACCCACCCCTTCGGCCACTCGCCGTGGTCACCCTTCCATGAACACCCCCGTGCTCCGCCTGTTTTTCGCCCTCGTGCCGGTCCTGCCCGTCCTCGTCCACGCCCAATCCGTGCCGCCGCCCGCCGCCGCCAAGCCCGCCGAGACCCAGGCCGTTGTCCTCTCGCCGTTCGTCGTCACGTCGGAAAACGACGAGGGCTACCGCGCGACCTTCACCTCCGCCGGCAGCCGCCTCAGAACCGACCTCAAGGACATCGCGGCGTCCGTCACCGTGCTAACCGACGAGTTCATGAACGACCTCGGGGCCAACGACGTCGCCTCCGCCCTCGCCTTCGTCTCCGGTGCCGAGAACGACTCCACCTACCATCAGGAAAACCTCACTTTCAGCGGCGCCAACAACTACATCGGCGGCGATTTCGGCGATAATAACAACCGCTCCGGCGAGGTCCGCGTGCGCGGTCTGGGCCGCGCCACCACGACCATCAACTTCATCGAGGTGCTCGGCTCCACCGACCGCTACAACACCGATCGCTCGGAATTCCTCCGCGGCGCCAACTCTATCCTCTTCGGTCTCTCCGAGCCCGCCGGCCTCATCAACTCCTCGACCAAGACCGCGCGCACCAACCGCAACAGCACCCGCGTGGAAACCAAGGTCGACGATCGCGGCTCCAACCGCCTCGTGCTCGATCACAATCAAGTCCTCATCAAAAACCGCCTGGCCCTGCGCGCCGTCGGCCTCTATAACGACCAAAGCTACGCGGTCGACACCGCCTACCAGCGCGACAAGCGCCTCTTCATCCCCGGCGCCGAGGGCCGCGAATACGCCCGCGCCCTCGCGCTCGAAACCAAGGAAGCCCCGTCGCCCTACGACAAATCCCCCGCGCCCGTCCTCGTCATCCGTCAGCGCGGCGAGGCCTGGACCCGTCCCTTCGCCGTCGTCTACGAGCCGACCGCCGCCGCCGCCGGCACGATCCAAGCCGTCACCGCGCTCACCCAGCGCGGCGAATTCGCCGGCTTCAAAATCGTCCAACAGACCGCCGGCCGCGCCCGCACCGACTACGTCCTTGTCCTCCCCACCGCGACGAGCACCTACGAAGACGCCGCCCTCGGCCTGAGTTTCACCGGCCGCTACGCCGTCGTCTCCCTCGACGACCGCGACGCCTGCCGTTCCCTCTATCTGGGCGAGGGCACGCGCCTCCGCCTCCGGGACCGCGAACTCGTCGCCCCGCCCGCCGCCACTTCCGCCTTCCGCGCCTTCTCGCCCTGAGTCCCTCCGGCCCTGCGTCTTTCCTACTTCGCATACCTGCTCTCTCTCGCGCGTGAATCCCCCCAATATTCTCTTCGTGATGACGGACCAGCAACGGTTCGATACCATCGCCAGCCTTGGCAGCGCGCAGGCGCACACCCCGAATCTCGACCGCCTCGTCGCGCGCGGCGCCGCCTGCACCAACGCCTACTCGTCCTGCCCCGTGTGCGTGCCCGCCCGCTACACGCTCATGACCGGCTGCGAACCGTCGAAGACGAGCTGGCTCAGCAACTGGGTGCCCGGGAGCGACGTCCCCGCCCGCTGCGGCCCCTACCTCGCCGAGACCATGGCCGCCCGCGGCTACCGCACCTGGGGTCTCGGCAAATTCCACACCGATCCCGTCCACGAGCCCCTCGGTTTCCAGACCCACGAATACAGCGAAGAACTCTGGCCTACCGAAGCCGATTTCCTCGGCGACGATTACGTGAAGTGGCTGCGCGCCCGCGCTCCCGACCTCGCCCACATCGAGCAGGTCCACGGTGAGCGCAGCGAGATGTATTACGTCCCGCAGCTTCGCCCCATGGCCGCGCCGCTCACCGGCGAGGGTTGGCTCGCCACCCGCGCCGTCGAGGAACTCGGCCGCGCCGACCCGCGCCCCTATTTCGGCTTCGTCTCCTTCGTCACCCCGCATCCGCCCATCGCCCCGCCCGTTCCCTTCAACCGGATGTTCGACCCCGACGCCATGCCCGACCCCGTCCTCGGCGATCCCGATGTCGACGCCGCCGACGATTACCTCGCTTGGATGAACCACGCCGTCTGGGCCGAGGACATCACCCCTGCCCAGGCCCGCCGCCTTCGCGCGCGCTACTACGGAACCATTGCGTTCATCGACACCTGCATCGGTCGCATCCTCGACGCCGTCGAGGCCCGCCCCGATGCCGCCGACACCGTCATCTGCTTCTTCTCCGACCACGGCGAACACATGGGCGACCACCGCGCCTGGCAGAAGGAAAGTTTCTTCGAGGCCTCCTGCCGCGTTCCCTTCCTCGTGAGCTGGCCCGGCCGGATTCCCGCCGGCACGCGCCACACCGGCCTCGCCGCCCTCACCGATCTCTTCGGTCTCGCCACGACCGCGAGCGGCACGCCCGAGCTGCGCGACGGCCACGACCTGATCGGCACCCTGCGCGATGCCGCCCCCGCCCGCGAAAGCCTCGTCGGGATGTTCGGCGCGCCCGGCACGCGCCAGTTCAAGTGCATGATCCGTCGCGGCGACTGGAAATACCTCTGGCTCGCCAACGGCGGCCGCGAACTCCTCTTCAACCTCCGCACCGACGCCACCGAATCCCGCTCCCTCGCCGCCGACCATCCCGCCGAGCTTGCGGCCCTTCGCGCCGAGGCCTTCCGCGTCCTCGTCGCGCGCGAGCTCACCCGGCCCGCCGTGGAAAACGGCGCGCTCAAGCCGCTCCCGTTCGCGCCGTTTCCCCGCACGCGCATCAAGCAGTTTGCCCGCGGCGTCACCGGTTTCGGCCAGCCCGTCATGCACCCATGAGCGCGCTCGCACCCACCGTCACCCCCGAGGCCGAGCGCGTCAGCGCCGGCACGCGTATCGCCTACGGCTCCTCCGCCTTCGCGGAAAACCTCGCGATCAACTCCGTCAACCAGCTCGCCAACCCCGTCTTCAATCTCACCCTCGGCGTCAGCCCCGTCCTCGTCGGCGCCGCCATCGCGCTCCCCCGGCTGCTCGACGCCGTGCTCGACCCGTGGATCGGCCACCTCAGCGACAACTTCAAATCCCGCTGGGGCCGCCGCCGCCCGTTCATTCTCGTCGGCGCGTTCCTGACCGGCCTCTGCGCCGCCGCCATCTGGTTTTTCCCCGACGGCCGCTCGCCCACGTTCTACTTTTGGTGGCTCGCCATCGGCTCCGTGCTGCTCGCCGCCGCCTACTCGGTCTTCGTTGTCCCCTACGGCGCCCTCGGCCTCGAGCTCACGCGCGACTACCACGAGCGCACGCGCCTCATGGGCACGAAGTCGATGCTCCACAAACTCTCGGGCGTCGTGAACCAGTGGCTGCTCAAGCTCGTCCAGCTCGTCGCCAACAACCAGCTCGTCGCCGGCAGCCGTTTCTGCGGCGTCATCATCGGCGTCGTCGTCGCCTCGCTCGGCGCCGTCACCGCCGCCCGCGTGCCCGAGCGTCCGCGCCCCGCCGCCCCGGCCGGCCCGAAGCTTTCCCTTTGGCGCGGCTGGTGCGAGACGGTGAAGCGCCGCGATTTCACCCGCCTCGCCGCCGCCCAATGCCTCATCTACGCGAGCTACCTGATCGTCGACAACACCGGCTTTTACCTGAACGTTTTCTACGTCAACGGCGGCGACATGGTAAAGGGCGCGTTCCTCAAGGGCGTCGTCGGCACCTGTTTTCAGCTCGGCGGCCTGCTCGCGATCCCCGGCATCGTCGCGCTCTCCCGCCGACTCGGGAAGAAGCACACCTTTCTCCTTTGCACGCTCTGCATCGCCCTCGGCGGCGTCGCGAAATGGTTTTGCTACGTCCCCGACGCCGGCTGGCTCCTCGTCATCCCGTCGCTGCTCATGGCCCCCGGCCTCGTCGCCGTGATGGTGCTCGTCCCTTCGATGACGGCCGATATCTGCGACCTCGACGAGGTCACCACCGGCCAGCGCCGCGAAGGGATGTTCAACGCCGTCCTCGGCTGGATGCTCAAGCTCGCCCTCTCCGGCTCGATCTTCCTCGCCGGCGTCGCCCTCGCGCTTACCGGCTGGCAAACCGATCTGAAGTCCGCGCAGACGCCCGAGACGTTTTTCGCCATGCGCGTCGCCTTCGCCGCCGGCACCATCGTCCTCGCCGTCGCCGCCGCCGCGCTCATCGCCGGTTACCGCGTGACCGAGGAAGCCGTCGCCGAATCCCGCCGCCTCGTCCGCGAGGCCGCCCTCGCGCCGCGAAACCCCTAGC
>JBDNFZ010000879.1:0-2342 GCA_041689555.1 Opitutaceae bacterium
CCTCTTAAACCTCTTACTCCTCTTACTAAACCATGCCCCTCATCGACCTCCCGCTCGCCGAACTCCACACCTACCCCGGCCGCAATCCCCGACCCGCCGACTACGACGCCTACTGGGCCGAGGCACTCCGCGATCTCGCCGCCACCGATCCCCGGCCCGAGCTGATCCCCAGCACCGTCATCACCCCGCCCCACGTCGAGTGCTTCGACCTCTGGTTCACCGGCGTCGGCGGCGCCCGCGTCTACGCCAAATACCTCCGCCCCAAACCTGCGTCCGCATCTTCAACTTCAACTTCCGGACTTAAACTGACACCGCTTCCCGCAGTGTTACAATTCCACGGCTACTCCGGCCAATCCGGCGAGTGGATCACCAAGCTCGCCTACGCCGGAGCCGGCTTCTGCGTCGCCGCCATGGATTGCCGCGGCCAAGGCGGCCGCTCCGAGGACACCGGCGGCGTGCGCGGCAACACCCTGCGCGGCCACATCATCCGCGGCCTCGACGACCCCGACGCCAAAAAACTCCTCTTCCGCCAGATTTTTCTCGATACCGCGCAACTCGCCCGCGTCGTCATGGCCTTCGCCGAAGTGGACCCCGCCCGCGTCGGCGCGATGGGCGCATCTCAAGGCGGCGCGCTCGCCCTCGCCTGCGCCGCCCTTGAGCCGCGCATCAAGCGCATCGCCCCCGTCTACCCCTTTCTCTGCGACTACCGTCGCGTCTGGGAAATGGACCAGGCGAAATCCGCCTACGAAGAACTCAGCCTCTACTTCCGCGCCTTCGACCCTCGCCACGAACGCGAGGCCGCCGTCTTTCAAAAACTCGGCTACATCGACGTCCAACACCTCGCCCCGCGCATCCGCGCCGAGACCCTCCTCTTCTGCGGCCTGATGGACCCCGTCTGCCCGCCCTCGACCCAATTCGCCGCCTACAACAAGATCACCGCAAAAAAGAACCTCGTCCTCTACCCCGACTTTTCCCACGAGTCCCTCCCCGGCGAACCTGAGCGCACCTTCAACTTCATGCTCGGACTCTGAAAGATCGAAAGGAAGGGCGAGTGATCCCAAACGCTCCGGTTGCGCTGAAAGTCCAGAGTTGAAAGCCCGATCTTCTAAACGGGCCCCCAGTGCCATCCCTCCGGGTTTTTCGCGCCCATTCGCGCTATTCGCTGACCCTTCCGGCTCGCACAAGACGGCTTCGGCCGGGTCGCTCTCCCACCGGAACGGAGGCGAGCAAACGACGGCTGGCGCGCGCCGTGCCGCCCGGGATCATTGGCGACGTTGACCGCCGACAAGCCACAAAGCCAGACCCCCTCCGCCTACACCCTCCGGCTACACTCCAGCTACACCGCGATCTCGCTGCGTATGACGAAATGGATCGAAGGTGGGAGCGGCTTTACGCCGCGATTCCTTCGGTTTCGGGCGCAAAAGTCGCGGCGTAAAGCCGCTCCCACAGTGCGAACCCACAGTGCAAACGGGCGATTACGCGAGGGCGCGGGCCTCGATGAAGGCGCGGATCGCTTCCGGCGTCGCGCGCACGTGGTGCTTGGCCACCGGCCGCAGCTTCAGGGCTTCGAGACTGGGGTGCGTGGGCGCGAGGCCGATGGCCGCCCGGATCGTGTCGGGAAACTTCGCCGGGCTCGCCGTCGCCAGCACCACGCTCACGCGCTCGGCGTCGAGGGCTTTGAAACCGCACGCGGTGTGGGGATCGACGATGTAGCCGTGCTCGCGGTAGACGCGGGCGATAATTTCCGGAATCTCGGCATCGGTGCAGCGCGAGGCGCTGAACACGCCGGGATCAAAATGCTCGAACCGATACGCGCCCGTCGCCTTAAACGTCGCCATCACCTCGCGCACGCGCGCGGGATCGCGGCCCACGGCGGAATAAATGAAGCGCTCGAAATTCGACGCGACTTGGATGTCCATCGACGGGGCCATGCTGGGCAGCACGGCGCCCATGCGATACTCGCCGGTTGTGAACATCCGGTAGAGAATGTCGTTTTGGTTGGTCGCGACCTTGAAGCCGCGGATCGGCACGCCCATCGCGCGGAGCCACCAGCCGGCGAGGACGTTGCCGAAATTGCCCGTCGGCACGACGAACTCGACCTCGCTCCGCTCGCCCGGCGGCAACCGCAGCCACGCCCAGAGGTAGTAAACGCACTGGGCCAGCACGCGGGCGATGTTGACGGAGTTGACCGCCGACAACCGATGGCGCGTGCGGAAATCCTGATCGCCGAAAATCTCCTTCAACGCCGTCTGCGCGTCGTCGAACGAGCCGTCGACGGCCATCGCGAAGACGTGCTCCGCGCCGGTGCAGGCCATCTGGCGCTCCTGCAAGGGCGAGACGCG
>JBDNFZ010000880.1:0-2675 GCA_041689555.1 Opitutaceae bacterium
GCGCTGCCCGCGCCCAAGTTGTCCCTAAAAAAGCCCGTGAAACGGCGCCTCGCCCACCCCCGCCAAGGCCGCGTTTTTCCTCCCAAATGAACGCCGCACCCACTCGCGAAATCCCGCTCGGCGTGAACAGGAACATCCGTCTGACTTTCACGGGTAGCGGCGGGACCGGGCCCGACGGGTTTTGCGGGATTCACCGCTTGAACCGGGCCCGGAGGTCCCGGTTCTGCCTTCGATCCCCGAAAACCTGGGAATCAAACGCCACAGGCAAAACTTCGCTTTCCGGGCGCGAAAAAGCCGCACCTTTCGGGTGCGGCTTGAATTTCGGGACGACGGAGACCGTCGCTTACTTCTTGGCCGCGACGTTGGTCCCGCCGCACTTCTCGCAATTCTTCTTGGCCGCGGTTGCTTCGACGCAGCAAGGGTGATCGCAGGTCTTGGCCGCTTTTTCAGCCTTCACGCAGCAACCGCCTGGTTTACCGGCGGGAGCTTCGGTCTTGGCTTCGACTGCGAACGCCACGCTGGCGGCCATCAAGGAAGCGATAACGAACAATAGTTTGGATGTCTTCATATTTTTAGGGGGGATGAACTTGGTGCGGGCGGAGGGAATCGAACCCTCCTCTCATGCTTGGGAAGCACACATATTACCGATATACTACGCCCGCGTTAACGAAACGGAGCGAAGGGGAAAATTCCGCCGTCGCAATCACGAATAATTGCGCCGGCCATCCAGCGCGCTCTTGAGCGTGACCGAATCGGCGTAAAGCACCCCGCCGCCGCTTGGCAGGCCGAATCCGATCCGCGTGACCTTCACCGCGTGGTCCGGCGGCAACCGCTCCGTGAGGAAATGACAGGTCGCCTCGCCCTCCACATCGTTGGACAGCGCGAGGATCAACTCCGTGACTTCCCCGCCGGCCAAGCGCCGGTGCAAACTCGCCAGATTGAGCTGCTCCGGCCCCACGTCATGGATCGGCGAGAGTTTTCCGTGCAACACATGGTAGGAGCCGCGATATGCGCCGCTCCGTTCGATCGCCACCAGGTCGGGCACGTGCTCGACCACGCAGACCACCCCGGGGTCGCGCCGTTCGTCCGCACAGATCGCGCAAAGTTCACCCTCGGCGATGTTCCCGCACCGCTCGCAACGGCGCACACTCTGCGCGGCCTCGCCCAGCGCCGCCACCAAGGCCGGCAATTGCGCCGGCTTCTCGACCAGCAAGTGCAGCGCGATCCGCTCGGCCGAGCGGTAGCCCACCCCGGGCAGCTGCTTGAGCTGCTTTTGCAAACGCTCGAACGCCGGCGTCACATCATCCCGGCGGGCATCTGGAACGCCGACGTGACCTTCTGCATCTCCGCGTCGTTGTAATCCTTGGCCTGCTTCGCCGCGTCCTGCACTGCGGCGAGCACGGTGTCGCCGACCAGCTTGGCGTCTTCCTTTAAAAACTCCGGGTCCAACGCGAGGGCGATGAACTGACCCGCACCGTTGATCTTGATCTTCACCGCGCCGCCGCCCGCGGCGACTTCGATCTCCTTTGAAGCGAGCTGCGTTTGGAGCGACTCGATCGAGCGCTGCATTTTCTGGGCTTGTTTGAGAAGTTTGCCGACGCCGGCCATGGTGGGAAAAGATTAAGGGTTGAATTGATACGGACGTGAACCGTCGAGAGACGGCGGCGCGCCTAAAGTGACAAGATTTTTTCGTAGCCTTCCCTAAACGTTGGAAACGCCGGTCGCCATCCGAGCGAGGACTTCAGACGATCATTGGCGATGATCCGATCCGGAGTCACGGCGCGTCGCCCCGCCGCCGGCTCGCCCGAGAACGTCGGCACCGCGACCCCGAGCCGCGCCGCGAGCCAGCCGACGACCTCCTGTTTGGTTGCCGCGCCGTCATCGGCCACATTGAAGATCTGGCCGCCGGCAGCCGCGCCCCACGCCGCCCACACCGCAGCGGCAATATCGTCGCGGTAAGCGAGATTCAGATGATTTTCCGCGCGGCCCGAGGCCTGGCCCGACCGGACTTGCTCCAACAAATGGTGTCGCCCCGGCCCGTAGATTCCCGCCAGCCGCAGGACGACGCGGGCCTTCGCCGCCACCCGCAGAAAAACCTCCTCCGTCTCGATCAAGACCCGCACCCGATCATCGCCGCCGACCGGGGCCGTCTCATCCACCCTCGCGCCTTTGTCCTGGGGATAAACCGACGTGCTGCCCGTGTAGACGGCGGCGCCCGCCGCGCCCCTTGTTCCCAACCATTCGGCGACGCTGGCCATACCCTCAAGATAGCTTCGCCGGTAGCCCTCGGGCCCGCCGCCACCGGAGCCCACGCAATTTAACACGAGGTCGGGCCCGCCCGCGATCCGGTCGTGCCACTCGGCCCTCGCCAAATCCGCCACAACTACCGCGATGCCGGCCTCCGCGAGGCACGCCGCCTTCGTCGGATTCCGCGTCAGCGCCGTCACCCGCAGACCGCGAGCGGCCGCTTGCCGGGCGACCGTCGCGCCCAAATAGCCGCAACCAAAGATCACCAATCGTTGACCCGGCACAAAATTTCCATGGGCAGGCGCGCGCATCGGTCCCAACCTCACGTCATGCCCACCGTCCTTGCAATCCTCGCCGACGGTTTCGAGGAAATCGAAACCTTCACCCCGGTCGACCTCCTCCGCCGCGCCGGCGTCGAGGTGACCACC
>JBDNFZ010000881.1:0-5616 GCA_041689555.1 Opitutaceae bacterium
AACCAGCAATTGCTGGGCAAGCGCCGCGCCCTGGCGGCCGGCGGTGTGGATGGCGTTGATCTCGTCGCGCCCGGCGGCTTGGCCCGCGAACTTGGTGGCGAGGACTTCGCAGTAGCCGTTGATGACGGAAAGGAGGTTGTTGAAATCGTGGGCGACGCCGCCGGCCAACCGGCCCACGGCGTCGAGGCGTTGTGCGTGGACCAGAGCCTCCTGCAGCCGGCGTTTCTCGGTGATGTCGCGGTAGGAGGCGACCACATGGGTCGGCTGCCCGGCTGCGTCGCTCAGCAAATCGAAACTCCACGCGCCGTGCAGGTTGCGGCCATCGGCGCGGCGGAGGAAACCCTCGCCCAACAAGGGTTGTCCGGGCAGGGCGCTGGGCAACCAGCGGAGCAAGGGTTCCAGATCGGCCTGATCCGCGTGGAGGAGGCCGTGGCCGCGGCCAACCAGACCGGTGGCATCGTAGCCGGTGATGCCGCAGAGGCTATCGTTGACAAAGATGATTTGCAGGCCGTCGGCACCGAGGCTCGCCTTGGCGATAAACACACCCTCGCTTTGGGCCCGGAGGGCGGCGGCGAGCAGGGAATCTGGCGGAAAGAGGGACACGGGGCAAGGGGGCGGCGCGGGGTCGCTCAGGGGGCGAGCCGGGCGACGGACCAACTCCCGTCGGGTTCGCGGCGGTAACGGAGGCGGTCGTGCAGGCGGCTGCGGCGACCCTGCCAGAATTCGATGGTCTCGGGTGTCACGCGGTAGCCGCCCCAGTTGGGCGGCACGGGCACCTCGGCGCCCGCGTGCTTTTTCTCAAGGGCCTTCATCGCGTCCTCCAGCGTGGCGCGGCCGGGGATGACCGAACTCTGCTGGGCGACCCAAGCGGCGAGCTGGCTGGCGCGGGGACGCGAGTGAAAATAGGCGGCGGTTTCCTCCCGGGGGACCATGGCCACGGTGCCCTCGACGATCACCTGGCGTTCGAGGGCGATCCAGGGGAAGACAAGGGTGGCGCGGGGGTTGGCCTCAAGTTCGCGGCCCTTGCGGCCCTCGTAGTTCGTGTAGAAAACAAAACCGCGGCCGTCGAGGCCCTTAAGCAACACCGTGCGGGCGGAGGGTCGACCGTCGCGCGCGGCCGTCGCGAGCGTCATGGCGTTGGGCTCGGTGAGTTTTGCGGCTTCTGCTTCCTGAAACCATTTCTCGAACTGGCGGAAGGGATCGCGCGCGAGATCTTTCTCGGCGAGCCCGGCGAGGGCGTAGTCTTTGCGGAGGTCGGCCAGGCTCATAGAATCGTCGAACCCTGCCGGCGGCGCGGAACGCTGTCAAAAATCATCGCGTGCGATTTGCCGTAACCGTTGCAACGGCGCGGGTCGGTCTCTCCGGGCTTTTATTTTTTCGACGCTTCGCCGAGGCTGGGCGCATGGATGCGGAGCCTTGGGTATATGTGCTGTTGTTTATTGCGGCGATCGCGGCGGGTTTGGTCGATGCCATCGCCGGCGGGGGCGGGCTGATCGCATTGCCGGCGTTGCTGACGGCGGGGTTCCCGGTGCCGTTGGCGCTCGGGACGAACAAGCTGCAGGCGTTTTTCGGTAGCGGTATGGCGGCCGTCCACTACGCCCGGCATGGGGTGATCGATTGGCGGCGTTGCCGCGCGGGCGTGGCGCTGGCGATGATCGGGGCCCTCTTCGGAGCCTGGACCGTCCAGCGGATCGATGCGAGCCGTCTGGGAGTGATGGTGCCGTGGCTGTTGGCGGCGATTTTGGTCTACACGATGCTGCGACCCGAGCTCGGCCACACCGAGCGTGCGCCGCGGATGAGCGAGAAGGCCTTTTGGCTGGTGGCGGGGCTGGGGCTGGGTTTCTACGACGGCTTTTTCGGACCGGGCACGGGCTCGTTTTGGACCATCGCCCTCGTCTTGCTCCTGGGCCAGGATTTCATGGCGGCGACCGGGCACACGAAGGTCATGAACGCGGCCAGCAATCTCGCCTCGCTCGGGGTCTTCATCGCCGCCGGCGAGGTGGCTTGGCTCGCGGGGGGCGTGATGGCGGTGGGTCAGGTTTTGGGGGCGCGCCTCGGCGCGGGCCTCGTCGTCAGAAAAGGCGCTCGCTTCGTGCGTCCGATTTTCCTGACCATGGTGACCTTGACCATCGGCCGTCTCGTCTACGTCGAGCTGACGCGCCCGCACTGAACCTTTCTCCTCTCGACCTCTTCGCCATGACGCCCGCCGCCTATATCGACCGCCACGCCGCCGGCTTGGTCCAACGCCTGCAACGGTTGGTCGGCGTCTCCACGATCAATCCTCCCGGGGAGAACTACGACCTCATCACCGCTGCGCTCGCGCACGATCTCATTGCGCTCGGCCTGAAGACGAAGCGATACCCGATCCCCTCCCGGTTGCTCAAGCAGTCCCTCCCGCCTGCGCAGCACGGCTTCCCGCGCTACAATGTGCTCGGCAAACTCGCGGTCCCTGGCGCGAGGAAGACGATCCACTTCAACGCGCACTACGATGTGGTGCCCGTCTCGGGAACGTGGCGGCATGGCAGTCCGTTTAGCGGTGCGGTGGAGCGCGGCTGGCTTTACGGGCGCGGCACGGCCGACATGAAAGGCTCGATCGCCAGCCTGCTCACGGCCCTCGAAGCGTTGCAGGCGACCGGAGTCGCGCCGAAAATGAATGTCGAGGTGTCCTTCACGGCCGACGAGGAAACCGATTCCGCCCTCGGCACCGGCTGGCTCGTGGAGCACGCGCCGATCCGGCCCGACTACGCCGTCGTGATGGAAGGCGGCGAGGGCCCGGCGGTGTGTTGCGGGCACAACGGCGTCGTCTGGCTGGAGGTGACGGTCCACGGCAAGGCTGCGCACGGTTCGATGCCGGAACGCGGCATCAACGCCCTCGAGAAAATGGCCGCGCTCGTGCTTGGCCTCGAGCCGCACAAGAAGGAGCTCGCGCTCCGAAAATTCAAAACGCCCGAGGGCAAGATCATGGTGCCCACGATCAATGTCGGCGGAGTCTTCGGCTGTGGCGAAGGCGCGAAGATCAACACGGTGCCGGCGACGGCGACCTTCACGATCGACCGCCGCGTGCTCGCGATCGAAAACCACCTCGCCGCCGAAAAAGAACTGCGTGTCGCGCTCGCCGTCGCCGCGAATAAAATTCCCGGCTGCCGGATCACGGTGGCGAAGATCTCGGAAAATTTCTCCTGCTATACCGCGCCGACGCACCCGTTTTTCGCCGCGATGGCCGCGACCGTCGCCAACGTGCGCCGCGCGCCGGCGGTGTTCAATGTTTCGACGGGGTTCAACGATATGCACTTCTTCGCCGCCCACCGGAAAATCCCGACGCTCGGCTACGGCCCGGGCGGGATCGACTACCACGGCGTCGATGAGCGGGCGTCGGTGAGGGAGTTGGTCGCGAGCGCGAAGATTTACGCGGAGCTGATGACGGGGTTCAACGGGTAGGCCCCGCGGCTGCTCAGTGTAGGAGCGAGCTTGCTCGCGATCCGGGGTGTGCGTTGTCGCGAGCAAGCTCGCTCCCACACCTGCCCCGCAAAATGCCCTGTCCGGGTTTCGGGCCGTCTTGATCGAAGGCGCCGCGGTTTGGCCTGCGGAGATCTACGGTTTTGCCAGCGCGGCGGCCGCGGCCTGCTGGAAGGCGAGGCGCACCGGGCTCGCGTCGCTGTTGGGAAAATTGGTGCGCTGCACCATGAGCATATAGGCGATGCCGCGCACGGGATCGATCCAAGCCTGCGTGCCCCACGCACCGCCGTGGCCGTAGGTGCCGGGCGAGAGCATCGCGGCGAGCCCGGGGTGCGGGTTTTTCAAGACACAGGTGCCGAGGCCCCAACCGTAGTTGGGCCCGTATTGGCCGTGGGCGGCGCTTTGAAAAAATCCGGTGGGCATCTCCCCGGGTGTCTGCGGCGTGGAGAGGAGCCGCATCGCGGCGGACGAGAGGTAACGGCGGCCGTCAAGCGTGCCGCCGTTGAGCAGCATCTGGCAGAAGCGGGCGTAGTCGTGCGCGGTGGAGTAGAGCCCGGCGTTGCCGGTGGGCGGGCGCGTGTCGCGGGTGTGGGGTTTGGCGGGATGAACCTCGAGGGCGCCGGTGGTTTTGTTTTTCGCATAGGGGGTGGCGAGGAGCGGGAGCTGCGCGGCGGTCGGGTAATGGGCGGTGTGGGTGAGACCGAGCGGGACGAAAAGGCGCGTGCGGAGAAATTCGTCGAAGGTCAGCCCGCTGACGATCTCGACGATGCGGGCGGCGGCGTTGATACCGGACTGGCAGTAGCGCCACTTGGCGCCGGGCTCGTTGTTCATCGGCGCGGCGAGCCATGCCGGCACGAGGTCGGCCAGCTTGCGGGCTTCGCGCGCGGCGGCGGCCGGGGCTTCGCCGAGGCCGGAGGTGTGGGTGAGGAGGTGGCGGAGGGTGAGGTTGGCGGGCTGACCGGAGGGGGTCTTGAGCGCGGCGAACTCGGGGAGGTAGTTCGCGACGGGCGCGGCGACGTCGAGCTTGCCCTCGTCCTGCAACATGAGGACGGCGACGGCGGTCATGGGCTTGGTCATCGACATGATATCGAACATCGAGTCGGCCGTCAGCGGGCGCCGGGCGGCGAGATCGGCGAAGCCGTGGGTCTCGAAGTGGACGATGCGATCGCGCGAGACGACGAGGGTGACGGCGCCGGCGATCTCCTGGGTGTCGAGGGCGGGTTGGAGGGCGGCGGCGACGCCGGGGAGTATGGGTTCGGCGGCGATCATGGTGGGCGCGAGCGCGACGGCGAAGGGCGCGAAAAAGAGGAGGCGGTTGATCATGATTGGAGTCGGGGAAACGTTGCGGGCCTAGCCTGCCCAGCCCTTGCGGATCATATTCACCGCGATGGCGGCGAGCAGCATCGAGATGATTTTGGAAATCGCGCGCAGGCCGGTTGCGCTGATGAGTTTCACCAGCCGCTCGCTGTAGGCGAAGGCCAGCACGACGAGCACGAGGTTGGCGGCGAGGGCCAGAAGCGAGATCGTGAAGCCGATCGTCTGCGCGAGCACGATGAGCGTTGTGATCGACGCCGGGCCGGCGATCAACGGCATCCCGAGCGGGACCACGCCGAAATCGTCGGCGAGCTTGGTGGGCTCCTCGGCGGCGGAGTGGACGAGATCGCGCGCGGCGAGGATGAAAAGGATGAGCCCGCCTGCGACCTGAAAGTCGCTCGTCGTGATCCCGACGGAGGCGAAGATCGACTGCCCGAGGAACAGAAAAAGCAGGGCTACGCCCCCACCCGTCCACGTGGCCTGCTTCGCGATGCGGCGGCGCTTATCGGGCGGCACGCCCTGCCCCATCGAGATAAAAATGGCGGCGAGCCCGATCGGATCGATCGCGATGAACAGGGGGATGAACGCCTTCATGAAATCGGCGAGCAGCGGGTGCATGGCGGAAACATCCCTTTCGGCCGCGCCGGGCGCAAGCCCGCCCCGCCCGGCCGCCGCATGCGCGCCGTCCCGGGACTTTTCAGAGCGCCACCCGGCAACTTGTAACCTATTAGGTTACAAGTTGCACGGGGCCCGTATGGAATTCGGGATTGGAAGGGCGGCGAGGCGGGCGGCGAGGTGCGAGGGACCCGGGTGATCGCTCGGTGTGCGCCACCCCGGGTTTTTTAA
>JBDNFZ010000882.1:0-5579 GCA_041689555.1 Opitutaceae bacterium
CACCGAACTCGCGCCGTGGTCCTCGCTCGTCCAGCGCTTCGGCCGTTGCAACCGCGCCGGCGAACACACCGACCCCGACTCACCCGCGACTATTCACTGGATCGACATCGACCCGTCCGACAAAAACGACCTCGCTCTCCCTTACGAGCCCGAGGAACTCGTCACCGCCCGAGCCGCATTGCAATCCATCGCCGAAGCCGGCCCAACCGCCCTCAGCGCCATCAACGTCCCGCCTCGCGAAGTCATTCGTCCTGTAATCCGACGCAAAGACTTCATCGAACTCTTCGACACCACGCCCGACATCGCCGGCCACGATCTCGACATCTCCCGCTACATCCGCGAGGGCGACGACACCGACGTCCAAGTCGCTTGGCGCACGTTCGCCAACGGCAAAGCACCCGCCAACACCGACCCGCTCCCGACCCGCGCCGAACTCTGCCGCGTTCCTGTTTATGCGCTGAACGATTTTCTCAAAAAAGAGAAAGCCCAAGTCTTCGTCTGGAATCCGCTCAGCCACGAATGGGAAGCTCAACGCGCCGTGCGCCCCGGCGCAGTTTGCATTCTCTCTGCGGACGTCGGTGGCTACGACGACGCCCTTGGTTGGACCGCTGACAAGAAATCCCGACCGACACCGCTGCCTCCGCCCTCCGATCACGCGAGCGCCGCCAAAGCGGACGAAGCCGGCTACGGCGACACCGCCCCAGCCCAATCCGGTCGCTGGCAAACCATCGCCGAGCACACCGCCGACGTCGAAAACCAGCTCGACCAAATCCTCCGCAAACTCGACCTCGCCCCCGACGTCGTCGAAACTCTCCGAGGCGCCGCCCGGCTCCACGACATCGGCAAAGCCCACGCCGCCTTCCAGTCCATGCTCGTCGGCGACGATAGGGCGCGCCGCGAAATTCTCTGGGCTAAGTCTCCCGATAAAAACACCCGCTGTCCGCGCCCACTCCTCCGCCACGAACTCGCCTCCGCCCTCGCGCTCCTCGCTCACCCCGAACTCATCCAAGCGAAGAACACCGACCTCGTCACCTACCTTGTCGCCGCTCATCACGGCAAAGTCCGCCTTTCCATCCGATCTCTTCCCGGCGAAGAGACGCCCCCTGAGTCGGGTCGCCGCTTTGCTCGCGGGGTATGGGACGACGATGCACTGCCCGCCATCCCTCTATCCGACGGCACCGTATTTCCCGCCACACGCCTGTCCCTCGCATGCATGGAACTGGGCTCGATCGAAGCAGGAAAAAATCCGTCATGGCTTGCCCGCATGATCGCCCTGCGCGACGCCCCTGAACTTGGCCCGCTCCGCCTTGCTTGGCTCGAAACCCTCCTACGCGCCGCCGACATGCGCGCCTCCGCCCTAGCCGAAAAACCCTCAACGACCTGAGCCATGCCCTTCGTCACTCTCACGGGCTGCGCCCCCACGCCCCTCGCCCACTACCTCAAGGCCCTCGGCGTTCTCCGTCTCGTCGCCGAGCAGGCCGACCCCAAGGCCGCCGGCTGCTGGCTTCGCGACGATTTTGTTTTATCCTCGTCGCTCGACGCCGACGCCCTCGCCGCGTTCTTCCTCGAAGGCTACACCCCGACTCCCGTGCTCGCTCCATGGAATGGCGGCAGCGGATTCTTCCCCAAGGACAACCAAGCATCCATCAATCTGCTCCAAGCGAGCGACTCGCCGCGCTTCGCGATCTACCGCGAAACTCTTACGCTGGCTCAAGCCGCCTTGGCACGCCTGCAACTCACCGACAAGCCCGACTCCGACACCAAAGAGAAACTGCTCCAACTCTGCCGCAATACCCTGCCCGAAGCCGCCATCGCCTGGCTCGACGCTGCTTACGTGCTCAGTGCGGACGGCGCAAAATACCCGCCACTCCTCGGCACCGGCGGCAACGACGGACGCCTCGAATTTACCAACAACTTCATGCAGCGCCTCGCCGAGGTTTTCGACCTCGCCCAAGGCACGCCAACGCCCGCGTCCCGCGCCTGGTTGAGCCAATCCCTCTTCGCTTCCACGATTCCCGTCGCCCGTAGCAAGGCCCCCATCGGTCAATTTTTCCCCGCCGCCGCCGGCGGGGCCAATGCCACCAGCGGCTTCAACTCAGACTCCGCCGCTAACCCTTGGGATTTTATCTTCATGATCGAGGGTGCACTGGTCTTCGCTGCCGCCGCCGTGAAACGCCTCGAATCCATCGGCGATGGTCGCCTCGCCTATCCGTTCTGCGTGAGACAGGCCGGCATCGGCTACGCCAGCGCCTCCACCGCCGACGAGTCCGCCTCCCGCGCCGAGATGTGGATGCCGCTCTGGGAAAAGCCCGCTGCCTACGCCGAACTCTCCGCGCTCTTCAGCGAAGGGCGATCCCAAGTCGGCTCCCGTTCCGCCCGCAACGGCGTCGATTTCATCCGCGCCGTCGTCACTCTCGGTGTTGATCGCGGCATCACCGCCTTCCAGCGCTTCGGCTTTCAAGTGCGCAACGGCCTCGCTTACTTCGCCACGCCCCTCGAACGCGTCGTCGTCCGCCAAAATAACCGGGCTAATCTCCTTATCGAGATCGACCGCTGGCTCGACCAACTCCGTCGCTTCTCAGGCGACGGTCCCGCCTCGATTTCACGCGCCCTACGCGGCATCGAAACCGCCGTCGACGACCTTTGCCGCCACGATGACGCGTCCCATTCTCTCGCGCTCCTTGTCGCTCTCGGCCGCGCCGAACAGGCGCTCGCACGCAGTTTCCGCTGGACCACGGAAAAACGCCTCCAGCCCCTGCAAAAACTCTCCTTCGCGTGGTTTGAAAGCGCCTTGGATTCCGCCGACACCAACCGCGAACTCCACCTCGCCGCCGCTCTCGCCTCGGCCTACGGTGGCGCGCTGCGCTCCCACCTTGAACCCGTTGAAGGTCGCGGTTTCTGGAAGTGGTGCGACAATCTTGGCAACAACGTCTGCTGGAGCGAAGGCGGCCTTCAACGCGTGCTGCTCGACATCCTGGCCCGCCGCCTGGCGATGCCCGAAAAAGCCCCGTCCCACCATCACGGCCGCGCGCTCCGTTTCGCCAGACTCGACGACATCGAAGCCTTCATCCGCAACGAACTCGACACCGACCTGATCGCCGACCTCTGGTGGGCGCTATCCGCCCTAGACTGGTCCTCCGTTCCCCGCGCCGAGCGCTCCGCCTCCGAGTCCACACCTTCCGCACTCTTTTCGCTCCTACGCCTCTGTTTCGCTCAACCGGGCGAGTTGCGCCACGGCTCCGCCAACATTCCTCCCGTTCCCGCCATCGTCGCCAAGGCCGCCGCCGGCCTCAGTGCGGAGGCCAGCCGACTCGCCGTGCGCCGCCTGCGCGCCTCCGGCTTCCGCCCGCGCATCGACTCCATCGACTTCGGCTCCGACGCCACCAAACGCGCCGCCGCCGCGCTCCTTTTCCCCCTCCACCCCGACGATTTTTTCCGCCTCCAAACCTCACTCCTCCGCCACGAAACCACCGCCAACGCCTGACCTTCACTTTCCTCCTACTATGAACCTCGACCTCCTAAAAAACGAACCACGCCTCCTCATCGAAGCCAACCTGCGCCCCGTCGCCGGCACCCGCTTCCAGCCCACCGGCTTCCCCGACCTCGGCGCCGCTACCTACAAGTCCGCCGAAGGCGCCGACATGCTCCTTGTCGAGTCCGCCCAGAGCATGGCCAACCGCCTCGAAGCCGCCATCTGGGACACCGCCACCGAGGACCTCGTCGCCCCGCTCAAAGGCCTTCCCTACGTCATCGCCACCGATGCCGCCGGCGAAGTGCTTACCAACTCCATCCTCGAAGCCCACCGTATCAACAGCCCCTACATCTACAACGCCGAAGGTTTTGCCGCCATCCAAGCCGCCGTTGGTTACGACGAAAATAAACCCTTCAGCTCCCGCAAGCTCGCCGCCGCCCTTTTCAAATATGACGTCAACAGCCTCCTTCACGGCATCTTCCTCGAAAAAATCGGCGGCGTCGTGCGCCTCCCGCGCGCCCTCAGCGGTTTCATCGAAGCCACCAACGTCAACATCGCTGCCAGCGGCGGCGTGAAAAACGACCGTGTCCGCGCCAGCAAAGGCGAGGATGGCAAAGACGCGTCCGCCGGCTACGGCAACGTGCCTTTCCACCGCGACGAATACACCGGAAACATCACCGCTTTCTTCAACCTCGACCTCGCGCTCATCCGCGGCTTCGGGCTCGGCGCGCCAGCCGAAACGCTGCTTGTGGCGCTCGGCCTCTACAAGATCCAGCGCTTCCTCCGCGACGGCCTGCGCCTGCGCACTGCCTGCGACCTCGATGTCGTTGGCGACCTCACCGTCACGCGTCCCAAGGCCGGCTTCACGCTCCCGACTATCGCCGAACTCGAAGCCGCTCTGCCCGGCCTCGTTTCCGCTGCTGCGTCCGCCTTCGTCTCGCCCGCCAAGACCACGCTCAAATATAAAGGCTAACCCATGTCCACCCTCGCCGAGTTCCGTTTTCTGGCGGGACGCCTGCACACCACGCCTTGGGGTAGCCACGTCAACGAAGGCGTGGTCGAGTGGCCGCCCTCCCCGTGGCGCTTGTTGCGCGCGCTCCTCGCCACTTGGCATCTCAAAGCCACCGACCACGTGCCGGTCGCCGTCTTGCGCAGTCTCCTCGCCAAACTGGCCGCCCACCCACCGCGCTACCAGTTGCCCGACGCCTCCACCGGCCACACGCGACACTACATGCCCTTCAACGAAGGGAAAAACGAGAAGACGACCAAGATCTTCGATACCTTCGTCGTCATCGGAAAAGAAACCCCGTTGATCGTCTCGTGGGATGCCGATCTCAGCGCCGATGAACGCTCCGCCCTCGACACCCTACTCACCCGCCTCGCCTACCTTGGCCGCGCCGAAAGCCTCGTTGAAGCCCAACTCTTGCCCGCCGACGCAAGCGCCCGCTTCCGCGCCGACGTCGCCCCTTTGGGCGACGCTGAATCGCCCGGCCCCGCCAACGACTACATTCGCCTGCTCACTCCATTGAGCGAGACGGCCTACGCAGCTTGGCTTAACGAACTCACAACCTCCCTCACGCCACCCGCCGCGCCCGTCGCCGGCAAACGAGGCAAAGCTAAGAAAACAGCCGCCCCATCCGCGCCCGAAGACCTATTCACCGCCTTGCACGCCGACACCGGCGAGCTGCAAACCTCCGGCTGGCTCGGTGAGCCGCCCGGCGCGCGTCAGCTCTACTACACCCGCCCGACCGGAAGTCTGGACCCACGCCAAGCCTTCTCGTCCAAGTCGCGGCTTCGCTCCGGCACTCGCCCACCCACCGTTGCCCGCTATGCCATCGCCAGCAACGTGCTCCCTCGCATCACCGCCGCGCTGTCAGTCGGCGAACGCGTTCACCAAGCCCTGCTCTCGCGCTTCAAGGATCGCCCGCCGCCGCCCGTTCTTCTCGGTCGCAGCACCACCGGCGAGCCGCTCACCGGTCACGGTCACGCCCATATTTTCTGCGAGCCCGGCTCCAATCGAGACGCCATCTCGCACGTTACCGTCTATGCCTCCGATGGGTTCGACGCCGAAGCCCAGCGTGCCCTGCGCAGCCTCGGCCGCATATGG
>JBDNFZ010000883.1:0-3820 GCA_041689555.1 Opitutaceae bacterium
AGTTCGAATTCACCCTCGCCCTTTACGAAAGCTGCCACCGCATCGACAAGTTCGCCGAAGAGATCGTGGAAAAGCTGGGCCCCGACCGTGTCATTTGCATCGCCCGCGAGGTCACCAAGCTCCACGAGACTTGGCTCGTCGGCCGCGCCGGCGAGGTCCGCGATCGCCTGCTCAAGGGCAGCCTCAAGGGCGAATTCGTCGTCCTGATCGCCCCCGCCGATTTCGTGCTTTAGGCGACCTTGGAACCAGGATGCCCGCGAATCACGCGAAAGATCGGCTGGAAATCCGACCGATCAATGGTTCGGCGCTCCGGAAATCCTATTCTTTCACCCGTATTTATTTCGCGCCCGTTCGCGTGATTCGCGGGCAACGTTTTCCCGTAGGATAAGTCGGCTTTTCTTTCGCCCGTTTCGTGTGTTCCGTGAGCCCATGTCCGGTCCTTCCGTTGCCGTCATCGATATCGGCTCCAACTCCATCAAAATCCTCGTCGCCGACCGTGACGAGTCCGGCACCCTCACCGCCCGGCACTACCGCACGATCGACGCCCGGATCAGCGCCGGCATCAGCCACGCTGAACCTCGTCTCACCGCGGAAGGCATGACTCGCGGCGTCGAAGCCGTCACCTCTCTCCTCGCCGACGCCGCCGCGCACACGCCCGCCAAGACAATCCTCGTCGCCACCAGCGCCGTCCGCGACGCCCGCAACGGCGCCGACTTTATCGCCCGCGTCCTCGCCGCCACCGGCCACACCATCCGCCTGCTCTCCGGCGACGAGGAGGCCAACCTCATCGGACGCGGCCTCACCTGCGATCCCGCGCTCGCCCAACTGCGCGACTTCTACGTCTTCGACCTCGGCGGCGGCAGCCTCGAGTGCCTCGCCTTCCGCGACCGCCGCATCGAGCAGGCGGTCAGCCTGCAACTCGGCTGCGTGCGCCTCACCGAGAAATTCGTCACCGATGCGTCGTTGCCGTTCACGACCAATCAAGCCGTCGCCGTCGCGACCTACACCCGCGATGTCATCCGTCGATCCGGCTTCGCGTTTTCGCTACCGCCCACCGCCGTCGCGATCGGCACCGGCGGCACGCTCACCACGGTCCGCACCATCGCCGCCGTCCGGCTCAGTCAAACCCTCGCCCAGACCTCCGCCGGACTCCCCGTTGCCGACCTTTGCGCGCTCTTGGATCACCTCGGCACGCTGCCCCTCGCGGAACGCCAGAAGATCCCCGGCCTCCCCGCCGCCCGCGCCGATGTTTTCCCGACCGCCCTCGCGACGATGATCACCGTCGCCGAGCTCGGCGGTTTCACCGGCTTCGAGAATTCCCTCTACAACCTCCGCTGGGGCCTCGCCGCCGAGGCGATGGACTGAGCCGGCTCGCTGTAGAACCGACCGCCGGTCGGCTGCCGAAAACAAAGCCCGACCAACGGTCGGGCCTTCAGTTTAAAACCCGTGCCTCAAATTTCCCGCACGTGCGCCGGCGGGGGCAGCGGCTTGCCCTTCCGCTTCACCGGTTCGGCCGCCAACATCTTTCGCTTCTCTTCGTTGCGGGTGAGCTTCCGCAATTGCGCGAGCTGCACTTCAAAATCCGCCGGCATCGGCGCTTTGATGTCGAGCACCTTGCCCGAGATCGGGTGCGTCACGACGATGTGCTCCGCATGGAGCATCACGCGCCCGGGCTGCTGCGGCAGGCGCGGGTCGGGCTTCCAACCGTAGATCTCGTCGCCCAGCACGACGTGCCCGAGCGCCTTCATGTGGACGCGGATCTGGTGCGTGCGCCCCGTGTGGATCGTGCAGCGCATCAGCGTGGCGATCTTGCCGAAACTCTCGACCACCACCCAATCCGTATGCGCATCGCGCCCGCGCCCGTTTTCATCCTCCTCGTCGATCGCGGTCATCTTGTGGCGGTGCTGCTGGTTGCGGCCGATCGCCTTTTTCATGCTGCCGCTCAACAGCCCCGGCGCGCCCGTGACGAGCGTGAGATACTCTTTCTGGAGTTCGCGTTCCTTGAACTGCTCCGCCAGCCCGCGATGGGCCAGATCGCTCTTCGCCACCAAAATCACGCCCGAGGTCTCGCGGTCCAGCCGGTGCACGATGCCCGGCCGCTCCACGCCGCCGACGCCGCTGAGCTTGCCTTTGCAGTGCGCGAGCAACGCATGGACGAGCGTGTCTTCCCGCGTGCCGGCGCCCGGATGCACCACCATTCCCGCGGCCTTGTTCACCGCGAGCATGTGCCTGTCCTCGAAAATCACATCCAACGGTATCTCCACCGCCCGCACGCTCGAGGGCGTGAGGTCGGGAAACCCGAAGGTGAGTTCCATCCCGGGCTTGACCTCCTGGTCGCGCGGGATCGCCTTGCCCGCCAGCCGCACGAGGCCCGCGTCGAACGACCGGTGAAACGCCACCCGGCTGTGCTCGGGGAAGGCGCGGGCGAGAATCTTGTCGGCGCGGATGCGGCGGATGTTTTCTGGGACGGTGTAGGTTTGTTCGGTCACGGGAATGGCGGGCGGATCACCCGCCCATCACCATCGCGACCCGGTCGATCTCCGCGAGCCACTTCTGTCGGGCTGCCGCCGGCACGTCGGCGACCGCCCAACCGTTGCGCGCCAACTGCGCCAGCTCCGCCCGCGAAAACCCGCCCTCCGTGCCCAGCGCCAGATACTCGTCGCTCACCCGGTTTCCGAACACCAGCGGATCATCCGTGCTGATCGTGCAGCGCACGCCCGCCTGCATCAGCCGCCGCAGCGGATGCGCCGCCAGCGAAGGCACGACCCGCAGCTTCAGGTTGCTGATCGGGCAGGTGTCGAACGTCACGCCGCGCTCCCGCGCGAGCGCCACGACCTCCGGGTCCTCGATCGCGCGGATGCCGTGTTGCACCCGCGTCACGCCCAGTTGCTCGATCGCCTCGCGCACCCGCGCCGCCCCGTCGAATTCCCCCGCGTGCGCCTTGGTCACCTTGCCGGCCGCGCGCAGCCGCGCCCACACGGGCGCCGTCCAAGCCTGCGTCGGCGTCTCCTCGTGGCCGTGCAGATCGACGCCGGCGAGTTCGTCCCAGTTCACAAGATCGTCGATCACCGCTTGCATCGGACCGACGTAATCGGTCCGCAACATCCCGGCAAAAATCCGCACCTCCAGCCCCGGTGGCACCGCCGCCCGGATCGCCGCGATGATCTCCCGGGCCGGCACGCCGATAAATTGCGAAACCGGCAGGTGGAAACTCGTCTCCACGTAGCGCACGTTCTCCACCACGTGTTTCGCAAACACCACCCGCGCCGACTCGTGGTAACGCTCCGCCGAAGTGAACCAAGGCAGCGCGTGCCCCAGCAAAATCTCGTCAAACTTCGGGAAGCTAGGGAACCGATAGCCCGGCTCCCGGAAAAACGGCGCCGGCGGATACTTTTCCGGCTGCCACGCCGTGAGCAGTTCGTAGGGAAGCCCCGCCTCGATGTGCAGGTGCGTCTCCGTCTTCGGCAGCGCGTGAACGAATGTGGCGAGGTCCGACATGGCCGGTGGGCGCGCCCGGGCGGGCGCGCGCGTTTATTTTTTCCCGAGCAGATAATCCGGGTTCAGCTTGTGCAGCGGCTTCGGCACGAAGAGCCCGTCCTTGCGGATCAGTTTCCCGTCGAACCAGATTTCGCCGCCGCCGTATTCGGGCCGCTGGATGCACACCATGTCCCAGTGGACTTGGGATTTGTTGCCGTTGCCCACGCCGTCGTAAGCCTGCCCGGGCGTGAAGTGGAAGGAGCCCGCGATCTTCTCGTCGAAGAGGATGTCGCGCATCGGCTCGGTGATGTGCGGATTGAACCCGATCGCGAACTCGCCGATG
>JBDNFZ010000884.1:0-2326 GCA_041689555.1 Opitutaceae bacterium
GCTCCTTCAGCCCAACGAACTCGCCTTCGCCGATGTCACGGATTAACCAGCTTCTCCACAACTACCGCCGTCACGTCTCGTTGCCGCTCAACCCCAACAAGGCCGCCGCGCAGCGCATCTGGTTCGCCGTCTATTCGCCCGAGGACGAGCGTCGCCTTCAGCACCGCGTTCAAGAATTTGAACTCGCCACCCGTGAGGCCGGCTACGCCTGGCATTTGATCGACTTGCACGGCCGTCTTTCGGAGTGGTTCAATGTTCAAGATTCCGAAGAGCTGGCCGATTGGTTCGCCCACCCGCAGGACATCGAACTCTACGCCGTTTCCCAGTGGAAGGAGCGCCTAGGCGCCCTCATCAAGGCCGAGGTTGCCCAACTGCCCGCGCCCGAGCGCACCGTCGTCGCCGTCTCCGGCCTGATGGAGTTGTTCGATTTTCTCGAAGTCTCGCAGCTCCTCGAAGCCTTGGAACGCGCCATCCCCGGCTACCTCCTTCTTTTTTTCCCCGGCGAGCGCGAAAACAACGTCTATCACTACCTCTCCGCCCGCGCCGGATGGGATTACTTGGCCACCCCCATCGTCTCGGATCGCTAACCCTTTTCACTACCTGTCATGTCCCTCCAGACCCGCGAAATCTTCCACAAAGACCCCCTCGGTTGGCAGCTCCTCAACGAGGGCGTTTCCAGCAATAACACCACCGACCTTACGACCCTCCGCTACGAGCTTCAGTCGTTTGTCTGCGATGGCGAATATCGCACCGGTCTGGTTCGTATCATCGAGGGTTATCTCAATAACTTTTCCTCACCTGAGCAAAAAGCCGTCTGGGTAAGCGGCTTTTACGGCTCCGGAAAATCCCACCTCGTCAAGGTGCTCCGCTACCTTTGGACAGACTTCGATTTCAGCGATGGCAACACCGCCCGTAGTCTCGCCACGCTTCCCGACGATGTCGCCAATTTGCTGAAAGAAATCTCCACTCTCGGCAAGAAATACAACGGTCTCCACGCCGCCGGCGGCACCCTCAAGGCCGATAAGGGCAGCGTGCG
The DNA here is from genome assembly GCA_041689555.1 of Opitutaceae bacterium. Classification (GTDB taxonomy): domain Bacteria; phylum Verrucomicrobiota; class Verrucomicrobiia; order Opitutales; family Opitutaceae; genus Tous-C4FEB. The sequence continues at coordinate 1,037 of JBDNFZ010000884.1, forward strand.
CATGCGCCTGCTCTCGATCATCTTCGCCTCCATCGGCCTCCGCCGCGAATACCCCTACGCCAAGTTCTGCCTCCACCTCCGCCGCGATGGTAAACTTGACGAGATGCGCGATGCCGTCGCCGCCCTCGGCAAGGATTTTAACGAGGAGGTAGCCAAGCTCTACTCTTCCGCCGCCATCGCCAAGGCCTACGTCAAGTTGTATCCACATATCGGCGACACTTCGAAAGTCGGCCCCACCCTCCGCGCCGAATACCCCAACGTGGACGATGTCGGCATCGAGGAAATGCTGGGCCTCATCCGCCTCGCCCTCGGCAATGGCGGTAAAATCCCCTGCACCCTCGTCGTGCTCGACGAGGTGCAGCAGTTCGTAAACGGCAACGCCGACCTCGCCCTCGACATCCAGGAAGTCACCGAAGCGTGCAGCAAACAGCTCGACAGCCGCGTCATGTTTATCGGCACCGGCCAGAGCGCTCTGAGCGATAGCGTGCAGGCCCTGCAAAAGCTCATGGGGCGCTACTCGATAAAGGTTCACCTTCGCGATAACGACGTGGAAAAAGTCGTCCGCACCGTTGTGCTCCAGAAAAAGGAAACCGCCAAGGGGGCCGTCCAAACCCTCGTTTCCAAATACGAGGGGGAGATCACACGTCATCTAAAGTCGTCCAAGATCGGCACCCTGAGCGAAGACCACACCGCCTACGTCCCCGACTTCCCGCTCTTGCCCGTGCGTCGCCGCTTCTGGGAGCGCGTGCTCCACAGCGTCGATCCCACCGGCACCACCGCCCAGATGCGCACCCAGCTTCGCGTCGTCCACGAGGCTTGCCGCACCTACGCCGACCGTCCGCTCGGCGCGGTGGTGCCGGCTGATTTCATTTACGAACAGCTTGCCACCGATCTCGTCCAGACCGGCGAGATGCAGAAGCGCTTTCAGGAGATCATCGACGAGCAGGTTAAAAAACCCGAGGGCGTGCTCCGCCGCCGCGTCTGCGCCTTGGTTTTCCTCATTAACAAACTCCCGCGCGAGAGCGGCACCGACATCGGCGTTCGCGCCGAGGCCGAGCACTTGGCCGATTTGTTGGTGGACGATCTTCTCGTGGGCAGCACCCAGCTCCGCCAACAGCTCCCCGGCCTGCTCAAAAAGCTGGTTGAGGACGGCGTCCTCATGGAGGTCGATGGCGAATACCGCCTGCAAACTACCGAGGGGGCCGCTTGGGAAGGCGAGTTCCGCAAGCGTCGCTCCGCCGTCATTAACGACGTCACCCTCATCGACGCCCAGCGCCGCCAGCTTTTCAC
>JBDNFZ010000885.1:0-3396 GCA_041689555.1 Opitutaceae bacterium
CGCCACCTTGCGCGCCCAGGTGTTCGTCGCGGGCGCCGTCCTCGGCTTGGTCGGCAAACAAATCGCCCTCAAACTTTCCACCGCTTGGGGTGGCCTCGCCAAGCACAAGCCCCTGTTGTCGGCAGTCTTGACGTGGAAAATATCAACTCCGCCGAAGTTGAATTCCGTGCCGTCAGCTCTCCTCGCCGCCGCGCCTCCCTCGCCAGACTCGGCCGGATTCGCACCCGCTTTTGCGTGAAATTACGCGCCAACTTCGGCGTTCGGGTTTATTGCGATACCAAGCCAAAACTTGTGCCGAAGATACAATCCAGAAAGGCACGTCAGGAAAAAGACTCTATGTCCGACAAGATGTAACCCTCGATCTCGTCGAGTTTCTGAAGAAAGCCCTCCTCTACAAAAGCCCGGCCCGAACCGACCATGTAGCTCGGGCAGAAATAAATGCCGCCACTAGCGATGCTACGCACCTCCCATTTCCGACCTTGTGCATCTTTTAGGTCAAAGGCCGCCCCTTCGCTGGCGGCGAGGCTAGCACCTGCAAGGACCTCGCGGGCAAGCCGGCGTTCTATCAAGAAAGAGATTCGCCTACCGTCGGTGAAATACTCGCGCACATCGGCCTCAGTGACACGAAGGACGCGAGCTAACTCAGCGAGATTCCATGAGAGGAGTCCGGAGGGTTGGGCAGCCATGACTCAGCTATACAGGCGGAGGCCGATTTAGTCCGTGCCCAACTGCTTGATTTCCAAGTTCGTCATGATGCCGCACGATTTGGCGGACACGTTGAGCCAGAAACTCTCCAGCTGCATCCACGTCTGCTTGGGAGGATAATAAAATAACCGTTACCGCAGGATCCGATGAAATCGGGTGACGATCTACCCAAGCCGAGCAAGCCCTGCTGAAAGTCTTCTTTTTCAATGATGGGTGCCAAAGCCATCATTATCGCCGGCCAACTCTTGGTATTAGCCGCTCCCTGCGCGTTCGCGATTAATTGATCTAGAATTCTGTATTTATCCCCACCAGCTGGCAATCCGGCCAGCCGGTGACGGGCTTCGGCTAAAAAGGGCATGTTTACTGACAGGCTTCACATTCCTCACCGTTTTTTCTGGCCTCTATGCTGCAGGTCGTCTTCTCAGCCGCCGTATACTCTTTCTTCGCCGTGGCGGCGGGAGCGGCGCCCGTCATCGCGAAGGGCGGGATGGTGACTTCGGCGGCGTGGGTGCCGCCGGCGTCGCCGGAGTTTTGGCCGCCATCGCGGCCTTCCTTGATGGCGCCGCGGACTTCCTTCTTCACGGAAATCGTCGCCTTCTCGATGTTGGAGGCGCCGAGGCTGCGGAGGTAATACGTCGTCTTGAGGCCGGCGTGCCAGGCGTGGCGATACATGTGGCTCAGGGTTTTGAGGTCCGGAGTCTTGATCCAGAGGTTCACGCTCTGGGCCTGGTCGATCCACTTCTGGCGGCGGGCGGCGGCGTCCACGATCCACTTGGCGTCGATGTCGAAGGCGGTGAGATACTTCGCCTTGAGGTCGGCGGGGATGCGATCAATGTCCTTCACCTCGCCGTCGAAATACTTGAGGTTGTCGATCATGTCCTGATCCCAGAGGCCGCGGGACTTGAGGTCTTTTACGAGGAAGGGATTGAGGACGATGAACTCACCCGAGAGGTTCGATTTCACGAACAGGTTTTTATACGTGGGCTCGATGCAGGGGGAGGTGTTGGTGATGTTGGAGATCGTGGCGGTGGGGGCGATGGCGAGCACGTTGCTGTTGCGCATGCCTTGGGCGGCGATCTTGGCGCGGAGGGGCGTCCAATCCATCTTGCCGCCGCGGACGACATCGACGGGGACGCCGCGCTCCTGCTCGAGGAGATCGACGGTATCTTGCGGGAGGAGGCCGCGGGACCACTTCGAGCCTTTATAGGACGAGTAGGTGCCACGCTCGGCCGCGAGATCGCTGCTGGCTTCGTAGGCGTAGTAGGCGATGGCTTCCATGGCCTCGTCGTTGAAGGCGAGGGCTTCTTCGGAAGCGAAGGAGACGCCCTTCATGTAGAGGGCGTTGGCGAGACCCATGACGCCCATGCCGATGGGGCGATGGCGCAGGTTGGAGGTCTTGGCGGCCTCGGTGGGGTAGAAATTAATGTCGATGACGTTGTCGAGCGCGCGGACGGCCATGCGGATGGTCTCGCGGAGCTTGGTGTGATCGAGCGAGCCGTCGGGCAGGAGGTGCGTCTCAAGGATGACGGAGCCGAGATTGCAGACGGCGGTTTCCTCCTTGGAGGTGTTGAGCGTGATCTCGGTGCAGAGATTGGAGGAGTGGATGACGCCGCAGTGGTCCTGGGGAGAGCGGATGTTGCACGCATCCTTGAAGGTGATCCACGGGTGACCGGTCTCGAAGATGAGCGAGAGCATCTTTTTCCAGAGATCGAGGGCCTCGACCTTCTGGCCGAAGATTTTGCCTTCCTCGGCCAGCTTCTCGTAGGCGATGTAGCGCTCTTCGAATTTCTTGCCGAAAGTCTCGTGGAGATCGGGCACTTCGTTGGCGCGGAAGAGGGTCCAGACGCCACGGGCCTCCATGCGCTTCATGAAGAGGTCGGGAATCCAATTCGCCGTGTTCATGTCGTGCGTGCGGCGGCGGTCGTCGCCGGTGTTTTTGCGCAGCTCGAGGAATTCGTAGACGTCGTTGTGCCAAGTCTCGAGGTAGGCGCAGCCGGAGCCCTTGCGTTTGCCGCCCTGATTGATGGCGACGAGTTGGTCGTTGTGGAGCTTCAGGAACGGGATGACGCCCTGCGACTCGCCGTTGGTGCCGCCGATGTAGGCGCCGGTGCCGCGGACGGCGGTCCAGGAACCGCCGAGGCCGCCGGCCCACTTGGAGAGGTAGGCGTTTTCGGAAATGCCGCGCTGGAAGATGCCCTCGATGGAATCATCGACGTAGTAGAGGTAGCAGGAGGAGAGCTGCGAGTGGAGCGTGCCGGCGTTGAAGAGGGTCGGCGTGCTGGAGCAGAAGCGGCGGGTCTTGTAGAGGGAGTAGAGGCCGGTGGCCTTGCCCTCGCGGTCGACGGGCTCGTCGAGGGAGAGGCCCATGGCGACGCGGATCCAGAAGAACTGCGGCGTCTCGAGGCGGCGCGCGGGCTTCTTGGTTTTGTCGATGATGAGGTAGCGGTCGTAGAGGGTCTGGATGCCGAGGAAATCGAACTCGAGGTCCGAGGACGGATCGAGGGCGGCGGCGAGCTTGGTGAGATCGAAGTCGAGGAGGCGGGGGTTGAGGCGCTTGATGGCGACGCCATGCTCGAGGTATTTCTTGAACGCGCGCTGGTGGAATTCCTTCAACTTGGCGATGCCGTCGCGGAGGATGTCCCAGCCGAGGACTTCTTCGTAGATGTAGGTGAGCTGGATGCGGCCGGCGAA
>JBDNFZ010000886.1:0-2456 GCA_041689555.1 Opitutaceae bacterium
CATGGCGGGCTCCGTGCTGATGGGCGTGGGCAAGACCACGGCCGACGCCTGGCGCGAGCGCGTGAGCGACGCACTCGGGAAGATGAAGCTCGACGACACCTCAGCCAATGACCGCACCGACATGGGGCCGGTCATTGACGGGGGCGCACAAACGCGCGTGCTCGGTTTCATCGACGCCGCGCCGAGTGAAGGGGCCACCGTGGCGTTCGACGGCCGCAGCCGCGTGCCCGGCGGCAACGGCTTCTTTGTCGGTCCTACACTGGTCGATCATGTGAAGCCCGCGATGAAGATTTTTCAGTAGGAAGTCTTCGGCCCGGTGCTTTCTCTCATGCGCCCCGAGACGCTCGACGAAGCGCTCGCGACGATGAACAGCGTCGCCTACGGCAACGGCGCGTCGATCTTCACAAGCAGCGGCGCGGCGGCGCGGCAGTTTACCCGCGAGATCCAGTGCGGAATGCTCGGCATCAACGTCGGCGTGCCCGCGCCGATGGCGCTCTTCTCATTTTCCGGTTGGAACAACAGCTTCTACGGCGACCTCCACGTGCAGGGCATCGAGGGCGTCATGTTCTACACGCGGCAAAAAGTCGTGCTCTCCCGCTGGGACAAAAGCTACGTCCGCGCCCAAGGTTGGTGAGGACCGAGCCATGATCGCCCAATTCAACATCCCCGCCACGATTATCACCGGTGCCGGTGCCTCGCGCGAACTCGCCCCGCAACTCGCCCGCCTCGGTGCGCGACGCGTGCTGCTCGTCACCGACGCGTTCATGGAATCGTCCGGCGTCGCCGGCGGTTTCGTGCGCGCGCTTGAAGAGGCCGGTCTGGCTGTAGCGCTGTTTAGCGGTGTCCAACCCGACCCCACCGATACAAACGTCCGCGACGGGCTCCGCATTTACATGGGAAAAAACTGCGACACCATCGTCGCTCTTGGCGGCGGCAGCCCCATCGATGCGGCCAAGGCCATCGCGGTGCTCACGACGAACCCCGAGCCGCTGGCGCAGTATCAGGGCTACCACAAAATCGCCCGCGCAGGCGCACCGCTCGTCGTGATTCCGACGACGGCCGGCACGGGTAGCGAAGTCACCAAAGTCGCCGTCGTCACCGACACCGCCCGTGATGTGAAGATGATGATGCTCGACCGACACCTCTTGCCCACTGTGGCACTGGTGGATTTCGAGCTGACGCTCACCATGCCGCCCGCGCTAACCGCGCACGTGGGTGTTGATACCCTCACGCATGGCATCGAAGCCTACGTCTCTCGTAAGGCCACGGCACTCACCGATCCGCTCGCTCTGACGTGCATTCGCCTCGTGGGCGAGCACCTCGAGACCGCGTGGCGCGATCCGGGCAACCGCGCTGCCCGCGAGGGGATGATGCTTGCGGCAACTCTCGGCGGGGTGGCGTTCTCCAACAGCAGCGTCGCGCTCGTTCATGGCATGAGCCGTCCCATCGGAGCCGTCTTTCACGTCCCGCACGGACTGTCGAACGCTGTGCTGTTGCCGGCCGTCACGCGCTTCTCGATTCCGGGCGCACCCGAGCGCTACGCGACCGTGGCACGCACGATGGGCTGGGCAGCCGCAACGGATTTATCCGCTGCGGCCGGTGACAAACTGGTAGCCGGACTCGCCGCGCTCAACGCGCGCCTCGGGGTGCCGACGCTCGGTCGTTGCCGCGGCTTGGAGCGTGGGAAGTTTGACGTGACGCTAGAAACGATGGCCGCCGATGCGCTGGCCTCGGGTAGCCCTCAAAACAATCCGGTCATTCCCACGGTTGCACAAATCGTCGGGCTGTATGGGGAAGCGTGGTGAAGGTCGTTACCTACGAGCACAGCATAGCGGCACGCGGGCCACATGCCGAACGCGCGGTCTGGTGGAGAAAATCGTCACTTTGCAGCTCGTCGGCTACGAACCCTCCTCATTGTTTGAGCCAACGTCGGATACGTCCGCTGAAATCCTCAACGATTTGCCCGCGTCGTAGCACGTGTCCTTGTTCACCGTGCAGAAATTCACGTCCCTCTTCCGGGTGTTGCGGCCTGTTCGCAAGATGATCGATTGCGAAGTGGCTGCTCCAGAAATTTCACGTCCGTGGCCGAAGTGGCTCGAATTCACTAAGAGACATCCGAGAAACCTCACCAGTCTTTTCGGCAGTTCCCGCGGAAGATGGGTAGCGTCGCCGGGAATTTTATCGGAATTTCGCCCTGAAATCATGTATTAGCGCCACTTTCGTTCTTGTTGAATTCGCGCTCGCTCCGTCAGTTTTTTCCGAGCTACGGCGTGGTGCGGCTTATGTCCGGGAGAATTCGCGAAAAGCCTCTTGCGCGACCTATCTCGGCTGCTACGGTCCGCGAGATTAGTGTCGACTGAATCACATCACACCATGGTCACGGCAAACTCCGAAATGGGCTACAACGGCAAGGTCGAGGGCGAGGTCATCGTCTCCCGGGCCGATGCGGTCATCAA
>JBDNFZ010000887.1:0-4464 GCA_041689555.1 Opitutaceae bacterium
CCAAGGAAACCATGGACGGCCTCAACGCCAGCCTCGCATCCTTGGGCGTGACCGTGTCCACCGGGCGCGTCGTGGACTTCCGCCTTAAAGACGCGCTGCGCAAGGAACCCGGGCGCGGCACCGTGCCGCTGCTCTATCCCTGCCACTTCAATGGAGGCACCGTTCATTGGCCGAAACTCGAAGCCCGCAAGCCGAACGCCATCATGGACACCGCAGAGACGCGCCCGTGGCTCGTGCCTTCCGGCATCTATCTGCTCACAAAACGCTTCACCTCGAAGGAAGAGCGTCGCCGCCTCGTAGCCTGCATGTTCGATCCCGACCAAGTGAGGACGGATTGGGTCGGCTTTGAGAACCACCTCAACTACTTCCACGCCAGTGGTCACGGCTTGGAGCGTCATCTCGCCACCGGCCTCTATGCCTTTTTGAACTCCACGGTGGTGGACCAATATTTCCGCCGATTCAGCGGACACACCCAGGTGAACGCCACCGACCTCCGCGCCTTGACCTATCCCGACCGCGACACGCTCCAAGCGATGGGTCGCGAAATGACCACGCTCGATCTAACGCAGGACGAGATCGACCAACTCGTCACCAAACACCTGCATGCCCGCTGATAAACCCAACCGAAAAACCGCCGCGCGGAAACGCCGGCTCGCCGAGGCCATCGGGGCGCTCGCCGCTTTGCAGTTCGGGCCAAAGCAGCGAAACGAAACCGCCGCCTTCACGTTGCTCGGCCTGCTTGACCTACAGCCGGATGTTTCATGGGCAGACGCCCAAGCCCCGCTCTGCGGAATCACTCCGATCATTGATTTCATCGCCGAAACCGACGGCAATCGTTATGCCCCGAACACCCGCGAAACCATCCGCGATGATGCAGTGAAGTTCTTCGTCGAGGAAGGTCTGCTGCTGCGCAATCCCGACGACCCCAAGCGTCCGACCAATAGCGGCAAGAACGTGTATCAGATCGAACCAACCGCCCTCGCCCTCCTTCGCAAAGTAGGGACGACTCCATGGACGGCCGCATTGAAGGAATACCTCGCCAGTCGCGAAACCCTTAAACACGAGATCGCCCGCAAGCGTGACCTGGCTCGCGTTCCCGTGACTTTGCCAGACGGCTCACAGGTCGCGCTTTCACCCGGCGGCCAGAACCCGCTCATCAAGGCAATCATCGAGCAATTCTGCCCCGCCTTTGCTCCCGGCGGCGTGGTGCTCTACATCGGCGACACCGAGAATAAGTTCGTCCACCTCGAAACCTCCGGTCTGACCGCGCTCGGCGTCACCTTGGATTCCGCCGCCAAGATTCCCGATGTCATCGTTCACCACACCGCGAAGAACTGGCTCCTGCTCATCGCAGCCGTCACCAGCGCCGGCCCCGTGGACGGCAAGCACCGCAAAGAACTCAAAGACCTCTTCGCTGGCTGCAAAGCGGGCCTTGTCTTCGTCACCGCCTTCGAGACCCGCCGCACCATGCAGTCCTTCGTCTCCCACATCGCCTGGGAATCCGAAGTCTGGATCGCCGAAGACCCCGACCACATGATTCACTTCAACGGCGAGCGGTTCCTCGGGCCGTATCCTGATGTGATGCCCAAAAAGCCATGAGCACTCCAATCCCAGTTCCCAACCCTGTTACAAAAACAGTGCCATCCTCAGCAAGTGGCGCGCCTCAGATCAAAATGAACACGAGTCACGATGTTCAGCACCAAGTCGGGCTTGTCCGCGAAGCACTTCGTTCTGAGAAACGGCGACTTGGCTTCTTTCTCGGCGCTGGCTGCCCGTTGGGAATTTTTGACAAGGACGAAACCAAAAGCATTAAACACATACCGGATGTCGCTGGTTTGACCTCAGCAATCGAGAGCAGGCTCGACGTTGATAGCAAATGCACGGATGAAAAAGGTCTCTTGGCCAAGGAGCTTTTGGACTGCTGGGTCAAACTCACGACCGCGTGCAAATCGGACAAATGCAAAGTTCCGAATGTCGAACACATCCTCACGCAGTTGCGCACCATCTGTGCCCTGAAAGGCGCCTCGACTGTTGATGGAATGACGGTGGAAAGCCTTCGGAAGCTCGACACGAAAACCTGTGAAATAATCGTCGAGCTCGTGAACAAGGCATTGCCTGAATATACCAATGCTTACCAACGGTTCGCCCTTTGGGTGCGGCAACTGGAGCGCACTTATCCCTTGGAGGTGTTCACTCCCAATTATGATCTGCTGGTTGAGGAGGCTTTTGAGAAATGCAGAGTGCCATATTTCGATGGATTCGTCGGGGCAAGGGAGCCGTTTTTCGATCTCGCGGCGATGGAACAGGACAAGATGCCCGAACGTTGGGCACGCCTTTGGAAGCTGCATGGATCAATCAACTGGATAAAGCAGAGCGATGATTCGGTTTTCCGCTGCCACCCACCGAAGCCAGGGCAGCAAGTGATGATCTACCCTTCCCATCTCAAATATGAGCAGAGTCGCCGTATGCCATACCTCGCGATGTGCGATCGGCTGAAGGCGTTTTTCAGGGAGACAAATCCCGTCATCATCCTCTGCGGTTACTCATTCGCAGACGAGCATCTCAACGAGCTTCTTCTCGACGGCCTGCGAGGCAATAGATCTGCACAGTGTTTTGCTCTGCTCTACTCCAAACTGGAGAATTCCGAACAGGCAGTCCGATGTGCCGAGAAGCTCTCCAACTTGAGCCTCCTAGCGCGGGATGGTGCTGTAGTTACCACCCGCCGCGGAAGCTACAACGACGTGGACGTTGCTCTCGCCATCAAAGGTTCGGGGATAGACACGGAGAAGGGCGCACCCGACGCGGACGGAAAAGATACTCACAAAGCCCGGTGCCTGTTGGGCGATTTTCATCACCTCTGCTTGTTCCTCGAAACACAATTGGGCGTCCGGACACCTGAATCACACAATGAGCACCCGTAGTTCAAAACCTGCTGACCCGACTCGTCTTGGAACGGTCGAAGACGTGTCAGGCCCCAGCGTTCGCATCAAACTTGAGGACGGCACTGAGACCGGATTGGTATTCGTCCGGGGCGAGGGATACCGGGTCGGTCAAGTCGGGAGCTTCGTTCGAATTCCAGCGGGCTATTCCGACTTGTATGGCATCGTTTCACAGGTGGGCGCTGGCGCTGTGCCATCTGTGGGCGAATCAGTCCAAAACTTTGGGAATCGTTGGCTCCGCGTGGAACTTGTCGGTGAGGGTGGCCGTGGTAGGAAATTTGAACGAGGCATCTCCCAATACCCGACCATCGGAGACTTGGCGCACGTCGTTACTGAGTCAGATTTGGCCGCGATCTACGCCCCTGGCGAAAAGCGCAGCTACGTCTCTATTGGCCATGTCGCCAGCGCAGAATCGATTCCAGCATACCTTGATCTCAACAAGCTGGTCACGCGGCACTCTGCGCTCGTGGGCAGCACTGGAGCAGGAAAATCAACCACGGTCGCCAGTCTCTTAAACTCCCTCGCAGAGCCAGCATCATTTCCGGGCACGCGGATCGTGCTGTTGGATCTTCACGGAGAATACTCGCAGGCATTCGGCGACCAAGCGCGGGTCTTCCGCATTAATGCCAATGAGAAGAAAGGGGAGAGGCCGCTCCATGTGCCATATTGGGCACTTACTTCAGACGAGATCATGGCTCTTTCGACCGGTTCAATTACTGGTGGAGCTTTGGCGCATTTTCTTGATGCGCTGACATCGATGAAACGGACCGCGACTCCAGCCGGCGAAAAGATTGGGGGCCTAAAGGATACTGCGACAGCGGACACACCACTCCCGTTCTGCATCCAAAAACTCTGGTATGACCTGCATACCCTCCAATACGCCACTCACCGTGAACAGCCGGGCAAGTCGCAATCCAGAGAGACTTGGGCACTAGAAAAGGATGACGAAGGAAACGATCAGCTAGGTGATGCGATGCAGATAAAACGGCCCAAATTTAAGCCGCACAAAGACGAGAAAAATGATTTAGAAAAGATCAGAAAGAGCAGCCATGAGAATCTGATGAGGCAGCAAACGGATGCGTTGGAGGGCAAGTTGAGAGACAAGCGACTTAGCTTTCTTTTCAATCCCGGCCCGTGGTCGGCGAAGGAAGACGGTAGCACTATCAAGGATTTGGACGCACTTCTCCAAGAATGGATTGGCGGTGAAAAGCCGATCACGGTCTTGGATCTCTCTGGCATTCCGCCTTCGGTGCTGGACGACTTGGTTGGAGCCGTCTTGCGAATACTTTTCGATGCTTTGTTTTGGGGGCGCAACGTTGAGGTCGGTGGCCGACACCGTCCGCTCTTGATCGCGTTAGAGGAAGCACACACCTACTTGGCGAAGGAAGGCAAGGGTCGCGCAGCGGTAGCGGCACGACGAATTGCGAAAGAGGGTCGAAAGTATGGCGTGGGGCTAATGTTGGTAAGCCAGCGCCCCTCAGAAATCGACCCCACGATCCTTTCTCAATGCGGCACCATGATTGCA